>NZ_JAUBRH010000078.1:0-3187 GCF_036701775.1 Microcoleus sp. N9_A2
GACTTGTAATAGTCACTCGGGGCGGGCCAACTTCACCTATTTCTGATGTCCGATCACAACACTTTGTACTGTCACCTGTACCTATAGGCCAGAAACTTTAATTGTTTCTTTATCTTTACTCATGTTACGATTCAATTACAACCGTGTCTGCGGTTCGATTACAACCGTGTCTGCGGTTCGACAGCCTGCGGTCTGCGGTTTGATAGCTTGTCTCTTTCAAGATACAAGGGGCGGGTTTAGCTAACAATCTATGATAAAAGCCAGTTTTTCAAGGCAAAAGCCGCCCTCTTTCTCCTTGAGTTAGTGACAGTTAGCATTCGCGGTTATGCGAGTCAGATTGAGCGTCGCGCAGAAGTTTAGAATCGTGAGCAAGCGATCGCAGATTTACATCAGCTTAGGGTGTTCGATCGTTCTGCGATTGGTCACTTTTATGCTGAAACGCGATCGGGCTATCTTCAAATGCGATCGTATATCCGAATGCTAGACTATTTGCGGTTGCTGGTATTGGAGTATTTGCAAATGAAATAGATCGGGAGTTTTTGGGGAAAAAATATGATGAACGATAAAACAGTAGCAACCCCATTTAAAATACCCGCAGAACTGCCATTTCTTCAGGCCATCTGCTGGCAAGTTGCTAATGTCCATAATCTTAGTTTCAAGGAAATGCTATGTCGCTACGAATCAGGCTGGCATTATTGGGGAGTATTGGGACAACCGGACTCTGAGGAACTGGCTTTTATTCAACAAATTAGCCAACACTCTCAATCTTGGCTGGTAGCAGAACTGGGAAGCATTAGTCAGTCCCCAAACAATGAAAAATCGGTAAATTCTAAACCAATGTTTGAACGCGAAATTCACCAAAAAATATTAACTGTACTCAGCCACTTGAATGTCGAGTTTTTACAGGAATGTCGCGCTTATTTTGGCGGCGGAACTCTGGTAAGTATGGAACATGGAGAATATCGGTTAAGTCAGGATATTGACTTTATGTGTCCGATGGATGGTGGCTACAATCTCCTGCGCCGAAAAGTTGCGGCAGCAGGCTATGATGTGATTTTTGCTAATCGCGATGGTATTGTTTTACCGAACGAAATTCAATCAAACCAGTATGGTATTAGATTTCCAGTTATTGTTGATGGTACGATAATTAAATTCGAGATGGTTTGTGAAGGGCGAATTCAGTTTGATGAACCAAGTTATCCTAGTTGGTCGCCTGTTCCTTGCTTGAATCAAGTTGATAGTATAGCAGAAAAGCTGTTAGCAAATGCCGATCGATGGCCGAGCGATCGCGTAAACTCTAGAGATTTAATCGATTTGGCAATCCAAAGGTTGGCAAGTGATCTTCCCCAAAAGGCGATCGACAAAGCTGAAGCAGCTTATCAAGTTATGGAACCGCTGAATCGAGCGATTGAGTATTTCCAAGACCGTCCCGATTATCGAGAAAAATGCTATGATATTTTAAGTATTGCAGAACCAGATCGAGTTATTGACGGTATCGATTTATTAGCTCAGGATTTAGGTAGAGAAATTACAGTCAGGACATTTAGCGAGACTATTTCCCCGTTCCCTGGCTCTTTGTTGTAAAGAAAGTTTCTAGTTTAACGAGCCGACTGGTGGCAAATTGTCGGGTGTCATCGTCTAAGATTTGAGCGGCACGAATGCTGATGGAAGGTTCGCCCCGAAATGCACTAATTAGAACACCTGAATCCAGATAGGTTAGTTTATCAGACACCGTGGCCACCTCGACGATCGGCAATTTCTTGCTCTAACTCCACTTCATTGAGGAGTTTCATGCCGTTGGCTATCGCCCGTTGGCGAAGTTTCCACAGGGTTTGACCGAGTTGTGTTTTGGGGGTAAATTCAGGTGAAGATTTGAGCGCTAGAGTTTGGGTAAACTGAAGGACTTTTGCGCGATCGGCGGGGGCAAGTTCGCGCCAGTATTGTAGGAGGATTTCTTCGGGAGGCATGGAATTTTTGTGGGCGTAACTCTCTAATTTATTTTACTCTTTTACAATCGATCGGATCAATGCCATTGGCGATAAAAATCTAGTTTATTCCCAGAGTCTTTGAACAGCATAAGCATCAAACATTTCCTCGTGGCTGATTAAATAAATAGGCATCTTCTGTCCACTACGCTAAGATGAAGGCAGGTTTACATTGTCTTATGAGGTCGTTATGACCAGTTCGCTATCTTCTACAAGCATTTCTCGCTATGTCACCCGCAATCCTGAAGTTTTGCAGGGGGAACCGATTATTGCAGACACTCAAGTTACTGTACGGGATATTGTGGGGTTTTGGAAATCGGGAATAAAGCCTGAAGAAATCCCACAGAAGTTACTTCAACTCGTGACGGCTGCTCAAGTTTTTGATGCGATTAGTTTTTATCTGGATAATCAACTAGAAATTGACGATCGGATTGCTTGGTATGAGGCGCGTCCGATGTTGAATGTTTCACCTCTTTTGAGATGTAATCCGTTGCTGAATGAAGTCACGAAATATGTTGAAGTATATCGCCACGATCGAAATGCAGATATCGATTTTCCTGAGTCTGATACTTTATGACTCAATATATTCTCGATACCGACCATATCACACTGCTGCAACACTCTAATCCACTCATATTACAACGTTTTGAAACTCTCCATACCAGCGATGTTGCTATTACTGTCATCAATGTTGAGGAATTGATTCAGGGCTGGTTCAATGCAATTCGTCAAGCTTCACAACCCGGACAGCAGCAACGCTTAACTTGGGCTTATGTTGGTTTGAGATCGACTGTTAAATTTCTCAACGATTTTCTCGTTCTGGATTTTACCGAGTCAGCTTGCGAGCAATATTTGGCGCTGCGCCGTCACGGAATACGAATTGGGACACAAGATTTGCGGATTGCGTCCATTGCTTTGGTTAATAACTCAATTTTAGTGACGCGAAATCGACAAGATTTTGCACAAGTCCCAGGACTGGTTTTAGAAGATTGGACATAACACAATACGGTTTACTTAAGAGAGGGCGGGTTTTGCCTTGATACAGTCGATTATTTCATAAATTTTGAGCTAAACCCGCCCCTACCGCCTTATGGTTGACTTAAGAAATTCGTCAAAAAGCCTTAAGGTTTTGCCTTGATACAGTCGATTATTTCATAAATTTTGAGCTAAACCCGCCCCTACCGCCTTATGGTTGACTTAAG
>NZ_JAUBRH010000078.1:3287-24869 GCF_036701775.1 Microcoleus sp. N9_A2
AAATTCGTCAAAAAGCCTTAAGTAAACCGTATTGGGACATAACAATTGCCAAGCCAAGCTTATCCGGCATTTCCAACTTCTGCCAGATGCCAGAAAGTCACGCCACCTTCATCGTGACTGAGCAAAATTCCCAAATCTTCCAAGCTTTCCAAACAGTCGAGAATGACTTTTTGTTTGCGATTTGCTGCTTTGAAATGGGCGGTGACTTGGGCTGCTGTCCATTCGCCGCTTTGAGTGCGAAATAAGTCGCGGATGGCGGAAAGTTGCTCTTTGAGGGTTTTGGGAAAGGGTTGTTGTTCTGCGGGAATAATCGCGGTTTCGGTTTCGGTGGTGATACCTTCGAGAGTTGGTTGTACGTAGGTTTCGCCGGGAGATTGGTAGTCGGGACGCAGCCAGCGAATGTGTCCGTTGCGTTCTTCTTCGGCGCGTTGGGCGTTGAGGGTGACGAGGTTTTCGAGGATTTGGTCGTCGGTGAGGGTGGATTCCCAACCGTAGGCGGCAAATACGGCGCGATCGAGTTCGTCGTGGATTTGTTTGAGGGTGGAGACTAGGGCTTTTTGGTTGAAGGCTTTGTCTTTGTCGTTGAGGGGTTCGCCTTTGCGGAGTTTTTCGAGGAGGTTGTACATCCCGGTGATGGTGACTTCGGGGTGAGTGGCTTGGACTCGTTTGCGGTGGCTGTCGAGGCGTTCTCCGAGTTCGCGGATGGTTTGTTTTTGGGTGTCGGTTGGGGTGGGGAAGGGGAATGGGTCGAAGCAAACCGAGTTGTTGTACCGTGGTGTATTTCCACCTAAATCTCCACCTGCTGCTAATGCCCAAATGACATGAATTTTACTGGAAAGAACTCCCAAGAAATAAGCATCATCAAGGGCGATCATAATCACTTCACTTTCTGGAAAAATATCTCTATCTAAAAATGTAAAAAATCGGTGCTTTGTAGTTCTTGGTGTTGCAATGTAGCTTGCTAGTGAATTGATGGCAGGTCTAATTTTGGCTCGCGCCTCAGCAAAAATCCACCAATTATCTCGATATGCCTTTCTGTTATTCGTGATTCTATCGGGTTTTACCCTTTCAAGTATCCATTGATAAATGTTTTGATATTGAACTCTGACCTCTTGTTCTGTTATCCCAAATAGATCGATTATAAAAATATCAGATTTAGGTTGAATCAAATCTCTACCATTACGATAATGTTTAATAACTGATGGCAGACTTATTGAAGAATACCCCAGTAATTCTAGTTGTTTATGATTCACTATAAAACCTTGACTACCTAACATCATGCCTTTGGAAGATAAATTTTGATTAGCTCTAAGCTTCTGAGTGCTGATAACGTTAGCACCTGAATCTAAATTGCTGAGTATTTGCTCGACATGAATAAATTTAATACTCAGATTATCAGCTATGTCTTCAGGAATTCCTACTTCCGTTTCATTCAATACATATCCTATCTTGGCTGTGGCATGATTAAAAGTCTTAAGTTCAGCGGCTGTCATCGCAATTCGGACGGCTGCACCTTCCTGATCCCAAGGATGCTCTGCAATTGCAAAAAATAGGTTAAGTGGATTTTTATAAGCTTGTAAATGAACATCAATTATCTTTCTTTGCCAAACCTGTCGAATGCTATTGGTTGTAATCAAACCAAATCTTTTGATGTGTTCTTGGCGAACAAGACCAGCAGCTTTATGCCACCAATACATTACAAAATCCACAGTATCCGGCACATCTTTATAGACTTTTCGCAGCGCTTCTGCATATCCATCTCCCAATCGATCGCGCATTCTCGCATTCCCAATAAACGGCGGATTTGACACAATATAATCCGCCTCCGGCCACACCGCCGCCCTTGGATTTAAATACCGATAAATTGTTACTTGGTTTGTAGGATCGGGAATATCCTCCCCTGTCACCGGACTTTTCATCATCCGTCCCCCCCAGCGAGTTCTCACCTTCCCCGCCGCATCGACATCTGGTTCGATCGCATCATAGGCTAACACCGCATCCCGGCATTCAATATTGTTGTACTCGCGCAACACCGGTTCGATCGGCGGAATATCGCCAAACCGCCGAAAATGCCACTGCAAATAGCCAATCCAAATCACCAAATCTGCGATCGCCGCCGCCCTAGGATTGATCTCAATTCCCAAAAACTGACTCGGATTCACCTGATTAATATCCAACCGCAACTGCGCCGCGCCTGTAACATCCTCCAAACGCCGCAACACCTCCGACTCCAACCCCTTCAACAAATCCAACGTTACATACAAAAAATTCCCCGATCCGCACGCCGGATCGAGAATTTTCACCTGTTGTAACTCAGTCAAAAATGCCTCTAAAACTGCGATCGCCTTTTTCCTTTGATTTGCAGTCGGTTCCGCTTCCCCCGCGTTGAGCAACTGTTTAACCTCCGCTTGTACCGCAATCCAGCGATCGCCCAAAGGCTCCATCACCACAGGCTTTACCAACCGTTCCACATACGATCGCGGCGTATAATGCGCCCCCAACTTACTCCTCTCCCGCGCATCCAGCGCCCTCTCCAACAACGTCCCAAAAATCGCCGGTTCCACATTACACCAATCGCGCTTCGCCGCCTGCAACAACACCTGCAACTGAGCCTTTGTCAACGCAAACGCCCCAGAATCCGCAAACAATCCACCATTAAACCGCAACAACTTGCCATGAAAACCAAAACTCGTCCCCTCATTCATCGCTTCCCACAGCGCCTCTACCTCCGGTTTAAACATTTTCGGGTTAAGAATCCATCGCGTTTCTAGCGCCTTCGTAAACAGATGTTCCTTCAGCAACCCCACATCCTCAGCAAACATAGTAAAAATACAGCGCATCAAAAACTGCGCGACTTGCTGCGGATCGACATTCGCCTCCATTCCCTTCGCCAACTCTGCCAAATCTGCCGCCACTTCCCGCGTCACCCGCGCCGCAATCTTCTCCGGGTTGCGCTGCTGCGGATTGCTGAAAATATCGACAAACAAATCGAAAACATCCGCTTTTCGGAGTTCGGTTAACCCAATATCTCGCCGCGCCCCATAGCCGCCATAGTCGCCGCTAAAGCCCATCCACAATTCAAAATGATCGCCAATATCGCAAGTTAACAAAAACGGTGGTTTGCTGCTGAGACTGCGCGTATAGGCAACTGCTTGCACAAAGGCTTTCTCCATTTCTCGCAAATAGGTATTAGTTCCTCGCTTTGCAGTTCCCTTTTTACCCGTGGTTCCACCCTGTTTTGCTTCTATTAAAAAATGCTCTGCTTTGTGAAAGTCGATAAACCCCGGAGTCACTTTCCCGCTGGGGTGAAAAATTTTGACATCTTTATCAAAGCAGTAGGGATCGTTGGGAATTCTGCCTTTATCGATCGGGCGATCGACTCCCAGCGCATCGGACATTTCCGCAAAAAATAGCTGGTAGTTTGCCCGTTCGTTACCGCTAGAACCGTCCCAGCGTGTGATGAATGTTTCGACTCTGGTGCGATCGGCTTCATTCATTTTTCAACCCTGCTGCTTGCTTTTTCCTTATTCTATAGTTAGATTGGTTCGTATTGGCGATCGATCTGGCGATTTTGCTTGATAGCAACCGCCGTGGCGGTTAGGACGCTTTACTATTGACATTTGCTATAATATGTTTGACGATATTCCTAGATACAGGCGGAGTCAAAAACCCGGATTCTGCCTTAAAGTCGATCGTTCACAACGAAGATTTTGCGTAGCAACCGGGTTTTTATAGCTTTAGTGCTTGAAAAATACCTCAATAAATATATGAAAATTAGAGCGATCGTACATCCTGCAGAAGAAGGTGGCTATTGGGCAGAAGTTCCAGGGCTTCCCGGCTGCATTACTGAAGGGGAGACGATAGAAGAAGTAATAATTAATTTAAAAGATGCGATTGAAGGTTGGCTAGAAGTTGCTAATAGTCGTGAAGCAATTGCCTCCACAGATCGAGTTGTGGAAATTGCTGTATGAAATCTATTTCTGGCAAGCGACTTTGCAAAATAGTAGAGCATAAAGGTTGGGTTTTGAAAAGAGTTACCGGCAGTCATCATATCTATGAAAACCCGGAATTAGAACAAATTTTGTCAATTCCTGTTCACCGAAATCAAGATTTGAAAGTTGGAACCTTGAGAGCCTTAATGAAAATAGCTCAGCTATCTGAGGAAGATGTACAAAGTTTTTCTTAAGTATAAGCTATTCTGCATTTAAATTGCATATTCGACGCGGGCTCGCGTGCCCACCCCACTCATTGTTTGATTGATTCTTGAAACACAATTTAAATGCGGAACTGCTTAGCACAATACGGTTCACTTAATTCAACGTAGGGTGCGTCGCCAAAAACAACTCTCGCCCCACAACGCCAGATTAAACGAGCGACGCACCCTACAACTGGCACCGATTACTCAGTGGGCGGCAGTTAAAAGGTAAAATAATCCCCAATCTTCTATTTAGAAACACTTTGGCGAGATTTGAGTTCATAGTAGATGGCCCACCAGTATCACAACAAGCTCGTAGGCGAGCTCTTCTCAAAGCTGGGAAAATCACGGTGAGGCAAGAGGCTGAAAAATACTGGTCTTCGGAGCAGAAAACAGCTACTGGCCTAGTCAAGCTCCAGATAACTTATTTCTACGATTCTGTTAAAATCGATGTGGACAACATCGTAAAGCCAATTCAAGATGCAATTATCGGGCTAGCCTATGTCGATGACGATCAAGTAACTGATGTCCTAGCCCGCAAGAGGAATTTATCAGGTAACTTTAAAGTAGAAAATATGACCTTAATCCTAGCGGAAGGATTTGCCCGTGGCAATGAATTCTTGCACATTGTCGTAATTGATGCTCCTGATCAAGAGGTACTGACATGATGGCAACTTCAACTGCAAACATAGAAAGAGAGCGACTGTTAAAACTAGCAGAGGAGTATCGTGAGAAAGGTTATGAAATTTCATTTCATCCAAACTCTGAAGATTTACCGGACTTCCTTAAAAGCTATCGCCCGGATCTGATAGTGCGTCGGGGGGAAGAGTCAGTGGTTATTGCAGTCAAGTCACGCGCTTCACTCAACTCACCCTCTAGTACATATCTACGCAATTTAGCCCAAGCAGTAGCAGAAAATCCTGGTTGGAGGTTTGAGTTAGTGATGACTAACTCGGAGGATGCAGTCGAGCTTCCCAAAGCTGAGGATTCTTTTCAAGAGCATGAAATAGAGTTAGGTTTACAAGTTGCTAAGCAACTTGTCACACAACATTTAGAGTCAGCCATGCTATATTCTTGGTCTTTAGTTGAGGCAACTTTGAGGATTGTTGCCCAGAAAGAAGAGCTAAGTTTGCAAAGATTAGATCCGCTTTATTTAGTGAAACAACTGACGGTGGAGGGCGTGATTTCTAAATCTGAATATCAGTTATTAATGAATGCGCGTTCTTTGCATAACTCTATTGCTCATGGGTTTAAAACTACACAACTTACGCAAAATTCTGTGTGCGAACTGATTGAGGTTACAGAGAAAATATTGAAAGATAATACGGTGTTTCTCTAAAGCAAAAAGGTTGGGTTTCCTTTCGTTAACCCAACCTATTAATTCAATTAAACTTCAGAGTTTAGCCTTGATTTACACCGAAGTTTTCAAACTGTCTCGCGACTCGGAAACCCGATCGACAATAGCAGCATTTACCACAGATTCCTGAATCGGTTTCCGGGCTTCAATTAAAGCCAGAGCTTTCGTGACACCTTCAGGTAAAATCACCACCAAACTGCCTGCTGGCGCCTCGTCTAAAGCTTTGTTAACTGCCGTTGTTTCGTCCAGAATCAACTCGTATTCAACTTGAGATTTGTTTGCGGTTCCTGCAGAAATCGCCTCTGCAATTCCCTGACAAATTAACTTGGCCACAACACCAGGTTCTCGGCCGCGCCTGTCAATATCTTCCTTGACAATAATACGATCGAACATCTCGGCCGAAAGTTTGCCCAGCGTGACAAAATCTTCATCTCGTCTATCCCCGGGCGCACCCACTACCCCGATCCGCATTCCCGGCCAATTCAGCACGAAACTGCCCAAAGCTTTGTAGCTGTGGGGGTTGTGGGCGTAGTCCAGCAAAGCGTGATAGCTACCCAAATTAAACAAGTTCATGCGTCCGGGAGTTTGACCGACGGATGCTTGGAAGCTTGACAAAGCCGATCGAATATCCTCTATTTTCACTCCTTGGGCAAAAGCCGCCAAACAAGCCGCTAAAGCATTAGCAATCATAAACGGCGCGCGCGCGCCCATCGTCAGCGGCACATTCACAGCCTGCTCAATTCTCAGCGTCCAATCGCCTTTCAAAATCGACAAGTAGCCATTTTCGTAAATCGCAGACAGCCCGCCCGCAGCAGTATGTTTTGCAACCAGTTCGTTGTCCGGGTTCATCGAAAAATATGCAATTTGAGCCTTGACACGCTGCGCCATTTGTGCTACCAGCGGGTCGTCTGCATTCAAAACTGCATAACCTTTGGGCATTACTGACTCGACGAGGACGCTCTTGAGTTTGGCTAGTTGTTCCACGGTTTCGATATCGCCGATGCCTAAGTGATCGGCTGCGACGTTCAAAACAACGCCGACATCGCACTGATCGAAGCCCAAGCCCGATCGCAAAATTCCACCTCTAGCCGTTTCCAGCACCGCCACTTCCACCGTCGGATCGGACAAAATCAACTGAGCGCTCTGCGGCCCGGTATTGTCTCCGCTTTCCACCAAATAATCGCCGATGTAAGTGCCGTCGGTAGTCGTGTAGCCAGTAATCTGACCGGTCTGCTTGACAATGTGAGCGAGTAGGCGAGTGGTTGTCGTTTTGCCATTGGTTCCCGTTACCGCTAAAATCGGCACCCGGCTGGGTTGAGGTGAGGGGAAGAGCATATCGAAGACCGCGCCGGCGACGTTGCGGGGTAAACCTTGACTCGGGGCGACGTGCATTCTGAAACCCGGTGCTGCGTTGACTTCGACGATGACGCCGTTGACATCGCGCAGGGGTTGGGAGATGTCGGGAGTTACTACGTCAATGCCGGCGATGTCCAAACCGATAATTTTGGCGACTCTGGAAAACAGCCAGACGTTTTCTGGGTGGATTTCGTCGGTGCGATCGACTGCAATTCCACCGGTACTCAAGTTTGCTGTCGCGCGCAAAAATACTCTTTCACCGGCGGGCACTACGGAGTCCATCGCGTATCCTTGTTTTTGCAGCAAATCCAGGCACAATTTATCGATCGTGATCCGGGTGAGCACGTTGTCGTGTCCGTCTCCTCGCTGCGGGTCGCGGTTTACTTCTTCAATAAGCTGTTCTACTGTAGACCTGCCGTTGCCTACGACGTTAGCGGGGACTCGTTCTGCAACTGCTATGACTTGCCCGTTGACTACCAATACTCTGTGGTCACGGCCGACGTAATAGCGCTCGACAATAACGTTTTTTGTTTTTGATGCCGCGCTGGCTAAGTCGTAGGCTTCTTCTGCTGCTTCCCAGGAATTGATGTCGATCGTAATGCCGCGGCCGTGGTTGCCGTCTAGGGGTTTGAGGACGATCGGATAACCGCCGACATCTTCGATCGCCCCGCGCAGTTCATCCAAATAATTAATCACCGTCCCTCTGGGAACCGGTACGCCGGCGCTGGCGAGGATATTTTTGGTACCTTCCTTGTCACAGGCAAGTTCTACTCCCAAAACTCCCGTGCGATTGCTCAGAGTTGCCTGAATCCGCTTCTGGTGAACCCCGTAGCCGAGTTGAATCATAAACCGGGCGCTCAAAGGTATCCAAGGAATGCCGCGCGCTTCTGCTTCCTTAATCAGTGTTTCCGTGCTCGGCCCGAGGGCTGCCGACAAAGCAAACTCCTTGAGGTCTCTCAAATCTTGGACTAATTCTGCTGCTGGATAAGTGCCAGTATCGGCAATCCTTTGGCACATCCGCACGCCCGCCCGGGCGGCATAGCGACCTGCTTGTTCGTTTTGATACTCAATTACTACTTGGTAAGTGCCTGGGGTCGCAGTCTCGCGGGTGCGACCGAACCCGACCGGCATTCCTGCCATTTCCTGAAGTTCTAGGGCGACGTGTTCGATTACGTGTCCCATCATTGTGCCTTCTCTGACACGTTGCAGAAAGCCTCCCTTATGGCCTGGAGAACAGTGATGGTTGTTCAAACTCGGAAGTGCGGCGATCAACCCTTCATAGAAGCCAGGAATTTCCGATGTGGTTTTATCTGCCCACTCCTCTAAATCCAGACGCATCAGGACGAGTTTCTGGCGTCGGATGCTCCAGTAGTTGGGGCCGCGTAAGGTCTGGATTTTAAGTATTTTCATGGCAGTTAGAGGGGTATGGGGCGCGAAATCTTATAGATAATTGGAGCATTTATTCAATTTCGATCTAGATTGCTCGATCGACTGTTCGCTGCGAACAGTTTGGGAGTGAATTTCCAGTTATGGGCTACCCCATTGAAAATTCATGCCCCAGCGATCGGCTAAAAACAAGTACAGGTACATGGCTAGCAAAAACTCAAAGCCCGAAGTTAGAATTTTCTGTGATTCTGCCTCCTAGGGTCAGCCAGTGGCTGGTTCGGAATGTATTCTATTGTTGTATCCATGATTCGGCCGGAATGCCGCCTAATTTCTGCCGAATCAATGACAAGAGATGTTCTACGTTAGTTGGCTGTGCGGCATTCGGGGGGCCAGCCAGACTCGGAACACGCTCCTGATGGCATTGGTTTGCCTAGGGGCATATTGTAGCAATCTCCGTGACACAGAACGTGCAAGCGCATATTGAACAGACTTAAGGGTTCTGTCGCTCCTACCATAGACTCATTGGTATAAAAATTTTCCCTAGAATCAACAATAGTCACAGTGCCTTTACCGAGAATTTTCATAGTATCGTCTCCCTCAAACAAGGCGCAGGTGTCTTCGTCAATACCAATAGCGAGGCGATCTGGATGGCAAGCCACAGCCGACAGCAAGCGAGCCATGCGGTTGCGGTTGTGAAAATGCTGATCGACGATGATCTCAGGAATAATGTTAAGTCCGTTTGCCATGTCTACTAAAGAGCGGTTTGGTGACGCCCCACTTCCACCGCCTGCAATCATGTGATATCCCATCACCGCAGCACCAGCGCTGGTGCCAGCGAGGGTAATCTTGCCTTCGAGAGTTTCTTTGCGAATTTTCTCCATCAGCGGGGTGTCCGCCAGGAGTCCACAGAGCCGCAGTTGGTCGCCGCCTGTAATGAATACGCCCGTACAGTCTTCTAAGTAATCTTTCCAGACGGGGTTTTCGCCTTGTTCGCGTTCGCGGATGTCCACTACTTTGACGGCACTAACGCCCATTTCGTCAAATATTGTGCGGTAGCGGTTGCTAATTCCTTCGGGATCTCGCGAAGCGCACGGAATGATCGCCAGCCGAGCGTTTGCACCCCCAGCACGGCAAAAAAAGGTGTTTAGAATCTCTCGCCCGTGAACTTTGTCTTCGGCTCCCCCGATGACCATAATCGAGGTTTTTGTGCGCTGGGGAATATTGTGTTCAAGGGCTTGAGATGTCAACTGCTGCATGGTGTGTCTTCCTCTGTTGGATGTGAAATTCAATTTTGCCGTTGCTGTGGGTACAATAGGGCTTTTTAAGAATAAATTTTTGTTTGTGCGAGTCAGGTGCGATCGCCGATCGCACTATCCCGCAGTTGTTTGGCGGCGAGTTTGCTTGCAGTCGCTGTCATGAAAAACAGATTATTTTTTTACAAAACCGGCCCGCCGACACAGGAAGAGAATTTAACTTGCCAAAATTTTCAGAAATTATAAGAAATTATAAAGAATAAAGCAATTACTGAAAACTGAACTCCCTCTAAAGGTCAAACTAGAGGTGATGTATCAATGAAATTCCAATAATTGTGCGATTTGACGTTGTTACCCTATTTCCAGAATTTTTCCGGGCTCCCCTGGAGTCAGGACTGATGGGCAAAGCCTTAGCTAAAAAGATTGCTGAGGTGAATTTTGTCAATCCCCGCGATTTTACCACAGACAAACACCAGCGAGTCGATGATGAGCCTTACGGGGGCGGAGTGGGGATGCTGATGAAACCGGAACCGATTTTTGCTGCGGTGGAGTCGCTGCCGGTTTTGCCAAGGCGAGAGGTGATTTTGCTGACTCCCCAGGGGGAACCGATGCAGCAGGCGATGTTTCGGGAGTTGGCGGCCGATCGCGATCAGTTGGTGTTGATTTGTGGCCATTATGAGGGTGTGGACGATCGAGTGCTGCATTTGGTCACTCGCGAGGTGTCTTTGGGGGATTTTGTACTCACGGGGGGCGAAATTCCGGCTTTAGCTTTGATAAATGGGGTTTTGCGATTGTTGCGGGGAACTGTAGCGAAGGAAGATTCTCTAAAGTTTGAGAGTTTTGAAGACGGGCTTTTGGATTATCCGCAGTACACTAGGCCGGCGGATTTTCGGGGTTTGAAAGTGCCCGACGTGTTGCTGTCTGGTAATCACGCCCAAATTGCTCGCTGGCGCAAGGAACAGCAAATTGAAAGAACTCGCCAAAGGCGACCGGATTTGCTAGCGGATTAATTAAGTGTTAGGTGTTGACAGTCTTGGTTTAGCAATGTATTTTTGGTAGACAAAATTATGCTAAAAAATCAACTTTTGTGCTGTTGGGCGATCGTCTTTTTGCTCGCCGCTGAAGTTACTGTCAATTTAACTCCTGCCAGCGGCGGCAAATGGTTACATATTAACCGGGAAGCTTTGGCCCGAAGCACTGGCCGAAGTAGTGGCGGGCGATCGTCTTCTTCCAGTTCCAGTTCCAGTTCCAGCCGCTCTAGCAGTACCTCGCCTAGCCGTTCTAGTTCTTCTAGTTCTTCTAGTTCTTCTAGTTCTTCTAGAAACAGCTCGTCTGGCACTTCTTCTAGTTCCATTCCCAGCCGTCCCAGCAACAGCGGAAACACTGGGGGAAGAGTTCGCAGTGGCTCTTTTGAAAAGCCGGCTTCACCTGCACCTGTCGTCGCACCTAAAACTCGGATTCCCCGATATGAGGGAAAGAATAAAGCTGTAATTATACCGCGGCGCACCGATAAGACCGATAAGTTAGTACCACGTTCTTCATTGCCTTCCAATCCCGGTAAGAGTCAGCCAAAGATCCGTTATAATCCACAGCCCGCCAGAATTTTACCACGAGTTACCCTAAAAATAATTGGCCTCCCCCTAGGAATTGGCCATCTTTAGAGACTCCCGGTAAGCGTCAGCCAAATATCCGTTATGAGCAACAGCCTGCCGTTAATCCAGCACCAATTACCACTAAAAATAATTCTGGCAACGATACGACTTCGCCATCTTTAGAGACTCCCGGTAAGCGTCAGCCAAATATCCGTTATGAGCAACAGCCTGCCGTTAATCCAGCACCAATTACCACTAAAAATAATTCTGGCAACGATACGACTTCGCCATCTTCAGACAATCCCGATAACAGTCAGCCAAATATCCGTTATGAGCAACAGCCTGCCGTTAATCCAGCACCAATTACCACTGAAAATAATTCTGGCAACGATACGACTTCGCCATCTTTATCTCAGGATGGGAGATGGTTTTGGTTTTGGCTGTTTGTTTCGGGAGCGGGTGTAGCGTTAATAGCTTACTGTATTTACTATTATCGACCCAAGTCTGGGGATAAACTTAAAGTCGGCCTTTTTGCTGTCAGCAAGTTACAAGTCGCAATGTTAGCCTCCGCTCGCGAAGTTCAAATTCAGCTAACTGAATTGGCGTTAAAGTTCAACGTATAAAGTGCGACAGCCAGGGCAGAGTTTTTGCAAGAAGCTGTTTTGAGTGTTTTGCGATCGCCCGAAAGTTGGACTCACTTTTCTGTAGATTCCCAAACAGTTGTGAGTCGGGAGGAAGCGGCGCAAATATTCAATCAAATCTCGATTCAAGAACGCAGCAAGTTAAGTGTAGAAACTCTGAGTATCGTTAACGGCGACATCCGCCAAGAGTCTGTCAGTGATGGCAATCGAGAGCCTGGAGAGTATATTGTAGTGACGTTTTTGATTGGCACCGACGATACTAAATCCCTGTTTGGAGACATTCGCGATGTTGGGGAATTGAAAGCAGCATTAGAGCGAGCGGCGGCGACTCCTGCTGAGAGTTTGCTGGTTTTTGAGTTGATTTGGAGTCCGCAGCAGGAAAGCGATAGTTTGACTGGCGATGATTTGTTGGGTTCCTATGCGGATTTGATTCGGGTTGGTTGATGGCTGATGGCTGAGGGCGATCGTTTGAGCTTGGCAATTATCTGTGTTATCCCGTAGGAATCGCCCAAAAAACTCAATTATCCTCAGACAAAATATGAAATAATTGTCTACTGTCTGCTTTTCTCAAAAATCTACTTTACATGAACATCCGCATCGGCAACGGCTACGACATTCACTGCTTAGTTCCCGAACGCCCCCTCATCCTCGGCGGCGTGCACATTCCCCACGAATTAGGCTTATTAGGACACAGCGACGCAGACGTGCTTACCCACGCGATTATGGACGCGATGCTGGGAGCTCTCAGCTTAGGAGATATCGGTCTTTATTTCCCGCCAACTGACCCGAAATGGAAAGGTGCTGATAGTCTCGTATTGCTCGCACAAGTCAATCAGTTAATATTAGATAAAGGCTGGGAAATCGGCAATATTGATTCGGTGGTTGTTGCTGAACGTCCAAAGCTGAAACCGCATATTGAGCAAATGCGCGATCGACTTTCTGGTGTTCTACAATTAAAACCTGACCAAATTGGCATCAAAGCTACTACTAACGAAAAGTTAGGCCCCGTGGGGAGAGAGGAAGGAATCGCAGCCTATGCTGTAGTTTTGCTGGGCCAAAAATAGAACTCTATCATCTAAAATTGACTGTGGAGTCAATTGTTTAATCCAAAATCGCTAGGAAGCCTGAAATCATGGACACTGACACCTGGGAGTTACAATTTCCTGTAGACGCGGATGTGATCGCGTTGGATAAAGACGATCGCATAGTCGTGCTAATCGAGGTTAAAATCATTCAAGCTGAAGAACCAGCGGCGAAACAGAAAATTGTCGATCGCGCGATCGACTGGATCAAAGCTGTATTAGCTAAAATGTCTGAAAAAAACGCGATCGTTCCCTATGCTATGTTTATTGACACCGAACAAATTCTGATTTTCAAATGGGATGGTGTGAATTTATCCGAGCCTGTTTGCACTCTCAATACTGGTGAAATATGTCGCTATTATATGCCGACATTTGGCAGTACATGGATCTTTGAACGTACGATCAAGGGGCTGATTGAATCGTGGATGCATGACTTAGACTATAACTGGAAATCAGAAATTCCGCCAGCGTCAGAACAAATAGCAGCCATCGGTTTGCCGCCATTACTCGCAGGTGGAACAACAAAATCAGGAGTGGAATTAGGTGGCAATTATATATATCGAGACCAACTTTCTGATGAGTATTGCTACAGGGCGTGAGGCTGAAGCAATTATGTTACTGCGAGATTTGTCCTCATCAGTTCAGTTAGTCATACCCAGCATTTGTTATATGGACGCTTGGTCAGCTTTCGAGGACGAGTTGAAGCGACAAAACTCTTTTAAGGAACAGCTAAGTCGCCCAATTAGCGAAACAAAGCGAGATGTGACATCTGAACACGCCACATCTCTGTCTTTTTACCTAGAAGAGTCATTAGTTTACTATCTCAAACGAATAGATGAAATTGAATTGCGGCTGCGTGAAGCAATTTCTCTGATGTCAGAAAATGCAGAAATGATTGTATTAAATTCAGAGATTATTCAAGCAACTTTAAACACACCTATCATCGAAAAAGACCCAACAGACAATTTGATTCTACATTGTATCCTCAGTCATGCCCGATCGCATTCTACAGAAACCAAAGTATTGCTCAGCGGTAACGTCAAAGAATTTGGTCTACCGGAAGTTCAAGATGTTTTGCGAGAAGCCGGGATTACAAAATATTTCTCTGTCACTAAAAACTTTCTGGGTTGGCTACAATCTCAGTCATAATCGCACGCAGGTGGTACAGTTGACAGTTGACAGTTGACAGTTGACAGCGCTGTTTTTATGAGGGATTTGGGCGCTGTCCCTATAAGCCTTGATGCGAAACCATATTTTTTGGTAAATTATTATGAAAATTTTCCCTATTTTACATTCAAAGCGCCGCTGGTTGGCTGTTTTGCTAGCTCTAATTGCCACTATCAGTCTGTCTGCGTGCACTCCCGTGCGATCGCAATTAACCAACAGGCTCATCGTTCCCACCCCCAGCGGCCCGGCCACCTTCAACTACCCGCTAAATCAATCTGGATATAGCGTTTTTGGCTATATGTACGAGGGATTGATCAACGAAAACGGCTTGACATCGCAGCTAGAACCCGGTTTAGCAGAGTCCTGGGAAGTTTCTAAAGATGGCAAAAAGATTGTCTTCGCCCTGCGAGAGGGATTGAAATGGTCTGACGGCGAACCGATGACTACTGATGACATTATCTTCAGCTATGAAAAGATTTATTTCAATGACAAAATTCCTAGCGGTTTGAAAGATATTCTGAGGGTTGGCATCAGTGGCGAATTTCCAAAAGTCAAAAAACTCGACAGTCGCCGCGTAGAATTTTCCGTTGCAGAACCCTTTGCTCCTTTTATTAGATATGCTGGGGGAATCCCGATTTTACCAGCTCATATTTTACAGGAAGCTGTCGAAAATACAGATGCAGACGGCAATCTTAAATTCCTGACTACTTGGGGCACGGATACTGACCCTAAAAAAATTGTCGGCAACGGTCAATACCGAATGCTGAGTTATACCCCCAATCAGCGCGTTGTTTTGGAACGAAATCCGTATTTTTGGCGCAAAGATGCTGAGGGAAATCCTCAACCTTACATCCAGCAAATTGTTTGGCAAATTATCGAAAATACTGACAATCAACTGCTGAATTTTCGCTCGGGGGATTTGGATACTCTGGACGTGGAGCCGGAAGTGTTTCCGCTGCTGAAACGGGAGGAAAAACGCGGCAAATATACGGTCTTCAACGGCGGCCCGGATACTGGCAGCGTGTTTATGTGTTTCAATCTGAATAAGGGGCGCAATGCTCAAAATCAGCCGTTTGTAGACCCGGTTAAGTCTCGGTGGTTCGCGAGTAAGGAATTTCGGCAGGCGATCGCCTACGGCATCAACCGATCCGCCATGACTAACAATATCTATCGCGGACTTGGCGCACCGCTGCATTCTCCAATTCCGGCCCAAAGTCCGTTCTACCTGTCCCCAGAAGAGGGATTGAAAACTTACAGTTACGATCGGCAAAAATCGAAAGAGTTACTGTTAAGTGCTGGTTTCAAGTATAATAGTAACGGCGAATTGTTGGATGCTGAAGGCAACAAAGTGCGATTTACTTTGTTGATAGCTACGGGTAAAAAAGTGCGGGAACAAATGGCAACGCAAATTAAGCAAGATTTGGGCAAACTAGGGATGCAAGTTGATACGCAGTTCCTGAGTTTTAACACTTATTTGGAAAAGCTGCGCCTGACGCGGAATTGGGATACTTACTTGGGCGCTTTTACGGGAGGTACTGAACCCCACAGCGGCTACAATATTTGGTCGGTCAACGGGACTTCGCACGCTTTCAACCAGGGCCCGCAAGCCGGAGAACCGCCGATTAAGGGTTGGGAAGTGTACGACTGGGAACAGAAAATCGATGACCTTTATGTGAAGGCTTCCCAAGAGCTTGATGAGGCGAAGCGCAAGGAGCTTTATGCCGAGACGCAGCGGATTACAGCGGAACAAGTGCCTTTTATTTACATGGTGAATCCGCTGACTTTTAAGGCGGTGCGCGATCGCATTTCGGGAATTCGCTACAGTGCCCTCGGCGGTGCTTTCTGGAATTTGTACGAGCTAAAAATAGCAGAATAGTCAGTTGTTAGTTGTTATTGGTTATTTATTAGTTGTTATTGGTTATTTGTTACTAATGACAACTGACAACTAACAACTGACAACTAACAACTGACAACTAACAACTGACAACTGACTAATATTTATGGAACCTAAAATTTTACAAAAGTTACTCGAATCTGTGGCTGCAGGCTATGTTAGCCCGATCGCAGCTTTGGATAAATTAAAGCATTTTGACTTTGAACAAGTCGGTGATTTTGCCAAAATTGACCACCACCGTACTTTAAGAACAGGTTTTCCTGAAGTAATTTGGGGCCCGGGGAAAACGCCCGACCAAATTGTTGAGATTATAGAGGCGATGCGCGGGCGAAATTCTGCGGTGATGGCGACGCGAATCGAACCGGAAGTTTTCGAGCAATTGCAACAAAAAATACCCGATTTGTGCTATCACCAAAAGGCTCGAATTTGTGCAATTTCTCCCAATTCCCCCAGTCCGCAGCATCCGGGTACTGTGACTATTATCAGTGCGGGAACGGCGGATTTGCCTGTAGCGGAAGAGGCGGCAGTTACTGCGGAACTTTGCGGTTTTCAGGTGCGACGTTTGTGGGATGTCGGAGTTGCCGGCATTCACCGCTTGCTGAGTAACCGGCACGTAATTGCCGATGCTGATGTGTTGATTGCAGTAGCGGGTATGGAAGGCGCTTTGGCGAGTGTGGTTGCGGGTTTGGCCGATTGTCCGGTGATTGCTGTGCCGACAAGTGTGGGTTATGGCGCAAGTTTTGGCGGGATTGCTCCTCTTTTAACAATGCTCAATTCTTGTGCGGCTGGTGTGGGTGTGGTGAATATTGATAATGGGTTTGGGGCGGCGATTTTGGCTTGTCAAATTCTGAGAACTGCTGGCAGAGTGGAGAGAAGAGGAGAGGGGGAATAGTTACAAACCCCCTCGATCAGATAAAACTAAGGCTAACTGTCACAGGACGATCGATTTTTAGGCTGCATCTTGCACCATTCTCAAGAACAGGCAAGATGCCTGTTCCACAAAGAGTGAGTTTTCTTGTGGGGTGGCCCGAAGAGCCCGCCCGTAAAAAACCTAATTGAAAATGGTGCAACATCTCAGGTGCGTCAGACTCCGTTATTGAAAGATTATTGAAGATTTCCGGTAGTAGAGCACCTTACTATATATGCCAGTGGCGTCCAGGACTGCCAGACTCGGCGGTTGAAACCCGGTCTCAACTTGCCTCTCGTTCCAACAGAGGGCGACTAAAAAATACAGGAGGTATTATTAAAGCCGGGTTTGATATTACTTGTTGCCTAGCCAAATTGGATAAGCAGAAGAATCCTCAGCTTTCAACTTTTGCGCCTGATAACTCTTGCTAGTCCAACCAGCTACTGTTTCCAGGGTTTCTGTCAAACAACTTTCGCTGCCAAACGCTTCAAATCCCAAAGTCCACCACGCGCTGCCGTTAATGTTCAACTGAGTAAGTTCCACGCTGCAACCTTGGGGAATTGGGGCTTCCACAGGCACAGACATCAGGGAACCAGGGGTCGAAACTTGATAAAGACGCTGCGCTCGCTTTTTCTTGACTCCCACCCACTTTCCTGTCGCCAAAATATCCGCCGATATCGGTGCGATGGTGTCGGCACAAACCCACTTGAGCCACTTCTCGGCCTTACCTTCCCAGCGGTTGCCGAACTGCATCGCCCCCAACTCTCCCTGACGCCACTTTACCTCCAAGGTTTTCCCGCGCAGCTTCACTCCCAAGTAGTCGCAGTTAGGTACTAGCAAATATATGTCTTCCCGCTCTTCTGGAGGCGAAAGATACCCGCCGAGACTGTCGCTTCCAAACCATTGATTGATCGATTTTGGCAACGCACCGCTATAAAACCACCGCATTTCCAGACTGGCCCGCATAAATTTTTCCTCCGTTCCACAATTTCCGTCAAACCCAGACTGGATTTGCCATACACCATCGACTTTTGTGCCTCTCCACTCTATCCTCCCCCCTCCGGGGCCCAGAGTCTACCCACAGTCATACCATTTTAGATTTTAGATTTTAGATTTTAGATTTTAGATTTGGGAAAGACTGACTATATAAGGGTTTAGAGCTTGCCTACAGTTGTATTTTTTTTTAAACTGGTGTCAGATCGAGGTCTTTAAAAAAAAATTCTCACAATCCTTTACATATCTTCATAAGTCTGTTACATTTATTTACAGTACACTAAAAACCATTTAGGAAAAAAAAGATGAGTAACAGAGGCTTAATGCTGGACGACCAAGGCAAAATGAACAATTTTGCGATCGAGCCGACAGTATACATCGATGACCAAGCCCGCACCGGCTTCACTCCCTACGCAGAACGCTTAAACGGCCGCCTTGCCATGATTGGCTTTGTTTCTCTCTTGGCTTTAGAAGTTTCGACCAAGCACGGGCTGATTAGCTGGCTGACTCACCTGTAATGATTTTGTTAACAATTAAACTATATGGCTATGGATCGCGGGCGGTACACAAACGGCGATCCATAGCTTAACTATTTTGAGGGGCAAGGTTTGGTGAGACAATTAAAATTAAATATTTTTGTTTTACCCTACCCGTAAAAAGAATGCTCAAACGAATTGCGGCAATACTTCTGGTGGTTCTAAGCCTCAGTTTGACAGGTTGTGTGTCTAAAGTCACCGGACTCAAAAGCTACGTTGATACTGGCGACGGCTATCAGTTTCTCTATCCTAACGGCTGGCTGCCGATCGCAGTTTCTAATGGGCCCGATGTGGTGTTCCGCGATTTGATCCAGCAAACCGAGAATGTCAGCGTGGTAATCAGTTCAGTCGCCAAGGACAAAACTCTGGCGGATTTGGGAACGCCGACGGATGTGGGATACAAGCTCAGCAAAAGTGCGATAGCCCCGAGTGATTCGGGCCGCGAAGCTGAATTAGTCAGTGCAGAAGCTCGCGAATCGCGATCGAAAAGCTATTACATTTTAGAATACGCCGTTAAGTTGCCAAACCAAGAACGGCACAACTTAGCGAGTGTAGCCATCAGCCGCGGCAAACTTTTTACGCTTAACGTTTCAACTACCGAAGAACGCTGGCCGAAGGTAAAAGAAGCTTTTGAGAAAGTCGTTAAATCTTTCTCTGTTTATTAGATTAAAAAGTAGTTGGGAATGGGGAATAGGGCGCAGGGCATTGGGCATGGGAATAGTTTAGTTTATTTTTCTTCTTCCTTCTTCCTTCTTCCTTCTTCCTTCTTCCCTCTTCCTTCTTCCTTCTTCCTTCTTCCTTTTTAACTTATGAAAAATCCAACTTTTGTGTTAGCCTCAGCTTCTCCGGCGCGCCGCAGCCTGCTAGAAAATGCCGGCATTCAAGCTGTGATTTGCCCCAGCGACTTTGATGAAGGGCAAATACAAATGAGGGATGCCACTAAGTTAGTGCAGGTTTTAGCCGAGGGAAAAGCTGAGGCTGTAGCTAAATTCTTGCTGGCTAATTCTCACCCGCAAATCCCTAATCCCAAATCGTGTTTGGTGTTGGGATGCGATTCAATTTTGGTCATTGATGGGGAAATTCACGGCAAACCGAAGGATGCCCAAGAAGCAATCTCGCGCTGGCAGAAAATGCGCGGTAAGGTGGGCGAATTATATACGGGTCATGCTTTAATTGATACGAGATTCGATGACTTTGATCAGGCTAGGTCGCGATCGATCGTTCGCTATCAAGTTACAAAAGTTCATTTTGCGGAAGTTACCTCGCGCCAAATTGCGGCCTACGTCGCTACGGGAGAACCCCTCGCCTGTGCAGGCTGTTTTGCACTCGAAGGTAAAGGCGGCTTTTTTGTCGAACAAATCGAAGGATGTCACACAAATGTGATCGGTTTGAGTTTGCCTCTGCTGCGGCAAATGCTGGGCGAAATGGGATATGATGTGGCGGATTTTTGGCAATTTTAATGTTTGTTAAATTCAGGTCAGGAATCGGGAGGCAGAGCCTCGCTGATATGCCTTCCCAGGCAGAGCCTGGGAACGAGGATTGATAGCCTTGGTGTTGTGGGATGGGCGTCCCGCCCGTCCGTGTTCTGCTTCTTAGGAATGAGAATTAAATAACTTACAATGCGTGATGGTTCTTGTGGGATGGGCGTCCCGCCCGTCCAGAAATGGCGGGCGGGACACCCCACTTTCCTTGTGTAAATTATTTAGTTCGCGATCCTTAGCAGCAATATGTACCGATTTGAGTTAACCTAGGGCGATCGCCCCGTCAGACACAGAGCTAAACTGAATTTAACTCGGCGAAACATCCTTCACTAAACCCAAGATATTGCCGATAGTAGCTTCGCGAATCACCGTCGCTTTAATGTCGAAAAATCTAAACTCAAGAGTTTGAGGCTGTCCCGGAGGAGTAGGCCCGTTGCTATCGTAACTTCTCGCATCGCCAATTGTTGCAAACCTTTCGCTCAAAACAATATCGTTTCGCGTTAGTCCTCCCGCCAATCCAATGACATCACCTTGAGTCGGATTGTAATCGTGAATAAAATCTGCTGGCACTTCTTCTGTACTCAAAGGAAAAGTCCCAATTGGATGGGCTTGATCTGAACAAAATTCGGTAGTGCCCTGAAGGAAAGGATGGAGTAAAATTAAGCTACTATTAAAGAGAAGTGTTTGCCATTAGTGATATGACAGTAGAAATTAATTCTTGCCTCAATTGTGGCTCAGAAGAAGTTAGTCGTAACGGTCAGACTCGGCATCTTCATTCAGTTGACAGTTGACAGTTGACAGGTAAACAAAACTACAAATGTCGAAAATGTGGTCTTGACATCCTCCCCACTGATAAATCAGGGGGATTCCAATCTACCCAAACAACGAAAGCTGTTTAGGGAACTGGTGGGTTGACGCTTCACTGTTCGATTCCGCATTAGATGCGGTCTTACTCCGTCCTTCACGTCCGTTTATAGTATCGGGCAATCCACCCGCGACTTTTATATTAATCGCTGCATTCTCGTCTCGGTCGTGAACGGCATCGCAAAATAAGCAAGTCCATTCACGAACTGAGAGTTCCTTTTTCCCGCCAATCTGTCCACAACAAGAACAGCGTTGGCTAGTTGGTTCCCAGCGACTAATAACTCTAAAATCTCTGCCGTACATTTCCGACTTAGCTTCTAACATTGTCCGAAAACTTCGCCAACCTAAATCAGAAATAGCACGAGATAATTTGCGGTTTTTCATCATGCCGGAAATGTTGAGGTCTTCTAGGACTATCGCTTGGTTTTCACGAATAATCCTGGTACTCAATTTGTGCAAAAAGTCGTTACGGATGTCGGAAATCCTGGCATGAATTTTCGCCACTTTCCGACGCGCCAATTCCCTCCGTTTGCTTCCCTTCTTCTTTCTAGATAGTTTACGCTGTGCCTTGTGAAGCTTCCTCAGATACTTCTTGAGAGGTTTGGGAGATTTTATTTTTTCACCTGTACTCAGAGTGGCGAAATCGGTTATACCGAGATCGATACCAACTGATTGCCCGTTGGGTAATATTGTTGGGACGACTTCAACGACGAAGCGGATAAAGTATCGGTTCGCAGCATCTTTAATTACTGTGACCGAACTTGGCGGAGATGGCAACTCCCTTGACCAGACGACTTTAATTAGGGCTTGCTGAATCAGTGGTTGAAGTAAACACGGTATGGATTTTCGGACGAATAAAGGCAGTAATGGTGCAAGAA
>NZ_JAUBRH010000079.1:0-23999 GCF_036701775.1 Microcoleus sp. N9_A2
GAGGCTATTTCTGCCCATTCTTGTGACTACTTTCCTATGCCCGAGCTCATTCCCATTTTTCAGACCTGAATCCTTACGGACAGATTAATGCGATTTGTCGGACTTCCTGGTAAATCTTTTGTGCCGATGATGGTCGGTTTCGGCTGCAACATCCCCGGAATTATGGCGACGCGGACATTAGAAAATAAGCGCGATCGTACCATGACAATCATGATGAATCCATTCATGTCTTGCAGCGCCAGATTAGCAGTTTACGCCCTATTTTGCGGCGCATTCTTCCAAGTCGGCGGTCAAAACATGGTATTAGGACTTTACCTAATCGGAATTCTAGCCGCTGTTCTCACCGGACTAATCCTCAAGAATACCATCCTCCAAGGAGAAGCCGCGCCTTTTGTTATGGAATTGCCACCCTACCACATTCCCAAGCTCAAAGGAGTGCTGCTGCGTACTTGGGACAGGCTGAAAGCTTTTATCACAAAGGCCGGAATTGCGATCGTGATCATGGTGGTTATACTAGGATTCATGAGCTCAGTGGGCACCGACGGTTCCTTCGGCAAAGACAACAGCAAAGACTCAATTCTTAGTGCAGTCGGCCGCGCGGCAACACCTGTATTTACACCAATGGGAATCACCCAAGAAAACTGGCCCGCCACCGTCGGTTTGCTAACAGGAGTATTTGCCAAAGAAGTAATGGTTGGAACCTTAGATTCATTGTACACCCAACTAGCAGACGAACAAAAAGCAGCAAGTGGAGAACCGGAGAAAGAAGAAGAATTTAGTTTCTGGGGAAATATCGGCAAAGCATTTTTTAGTATACCAGAGAATCTTACAAAACTTCCCGGTCAACTTTTCGATCCCCTCGGCTTAAATTCTGCTAATATTACCGACCCAAAACAAGCGGAAGAAGACCAAGGTATCTCTGGTAGCACCTACGGACAAATGTCCCAGCGGTTCGGTTCCAATCAAGCAGCTTTTGCTTATTTGCTTTTTGTATTGCTGTACTTTCCCTGCGTCTCCGCAACGGCTGCGCTTTACCGCGAAACTAACTTGGGATGGACTGTATTCGCAGGCTTATGGACTACTGGTTTAGGTTACTGGGTTGCAGTCCTCTATTATCAAGTCGCGACATATGCAGAGCATCCAGAATCTTCAGTTATTTGGGTAGTGAGACTGGTAATAGCTATGGCGCTGACACTTGCGGGATTAAAAATGATCGGTGCAATACGCCCCAAGCGACGCGCAGCAATCAGTAGTTAGTTGACTGTTGACTGTTAACTGTTGACTGTTAACTGTTAACTACGTTTAAGAATCAAACAAAGGAGAAAAGCCATGATTTTAAGCGAAATCCAAAAATTTATTGCTGACAACAAAAGAGCCTCTATCGCGGATCTAAAAATCCACTTTCGCATGGATGGTGATGCTTTGCGTGGAATGTTAAATCGCCTAATTCGCAAAGGCAGAATTAGCAAAATGGCAGAAGCCAAAAAGTGCGGGGGGTGTGGCAGTTGCGCCGACGA
The DNA here is from genome assembly GCF_036701775.1 of Microcoleus sp. N9_A2. NCBI lineage: Bacteria > Bacillati > Cyanobacteriota > Cyanophyceae > Oscillatoriales > Microcoleaceae > Microcoleus > Microcoleus sp. N9_A2. Next base: position 1,518 of record NZ_JAUBRH010000079.1, read on the forward strand.
TGCAACGGAGATTTATGTATGGGTAAATCCTGGCGAGTCGGTGTCAGCAAAAGAGCCAGTTTCTGCAACTTGCCATTAAGTGATATTAAGTTTGTAGTAAGGACTTCAGAAATCAGGATACGGCAATGCCGTTTCCCTACAATTAATCGGGGTAGGGAAACGGCACTGCCGTATCCTCCTCGCGAGTTCATGATTATTTTGCGGTAGAGAAACGGCAATGCCGTCTCCTCTAATCAAATAGCTAACTGATATTCAATTCAAGCAACTGTCTTAACTCTGGCACAAACAAGCGGCTTCTTGGCTGCGGGCTTTAATCGGCAAATAAATCACAAACTCTGCTCCCTCACCTATTTCCGAATTCACTTCTATTTTCCCTTGATGCTTCTCGATAATCTGGTAGGAAATTGACAGCCCTAAACCAGTTCCTTTCCCCACAGGTTTAGTCGTAAAAAATGGGTCAAATAGCCTATTGATTGCATCCGGATCAATCCCATTACCGTTATCTCTAATCTTCACCACCACTTGATTTACTCCTGCTATTTCTGTGATAATTTCAATCTCCTTGTTTCGCAGGTTTTGATTGCTCAACAGTGCATCAGCAGCATTGGCTATGATATTCATAAATACCTGGTTTAACTGCGACGGATAGCACTCTACTAAGGGCAATTTTCCATATTTTTTAATTACTTTAATCGCTGTTTTTATCTTGCTATTTAAAATTAATAGAGTGCTGTCAATTCCTTCATGGATATCGACTGGTTTCATTTCAGCTTCATCTAACCTAGAGAAGTTTCGCAGGGACAAAACAATTTGCTGAATTCGCTCAGTACCCATTTTCATCGAAGATAGTAACTTCGACAAATCTTCTGATAAAAAGTCGAGTTCAATTTCCTCGATGCAGTCTTGAATCGGCGCGCTTGCATTCGGAAATTCCTGCCGGTAAAGTCTTACAAGCCTGAGCAAATCTTGAGTATATTGGTTAGCGTGACAGAGGTTGCCATAAATAAAGTTAACTGGGTTGTTAATTTCGTGAGCGATACCAGCCGTCATCAATCCCAAACTGGACATTTTTTCGGCTTGAATTAGTTGGGATTGGGCATTTTTCAACTCATGGAGCGTTTGTTGCAGTTGGTGCAACTGGATATTGAGTGTACGATCGCGATTTTCTACTTGTTCTATCATACAGTTGAAAGCTTCCGCAAGTTGACCTACTTCATCGCCGGAAGGAATGGGTACTTTACCAGAAAAGTATTCATTGCTTGCCATCCAATTCACGTTTTGAGTTAAATCTAGAATTGGTTTTCCGATGATTCGGCTAACTACAGCACCAACAATCGTGGCTAGAATTACTCCTGCCCAAAAGAAACTATCTAGCCGTTGAGATAAAGTTAATTGCGTTTGCTGCACTGTCGCCATTGGGTTAAACACAGCTAGAGCTATGCTATCGCCTATTTCGGATATTTCTACCGTTTTCATTATGTAAGACAGGCGCTCAATATCTATTTTAGTAGTCGATGTCTGTGGTGTAGGTTTTTTCCAAGATTTAGAGCGAATTTGGGGAAAATTAGTAGCAATTAATTCTCCTGATTTAAAGATAGCGAAGTAGTTTTTACTGTTAGTATCAATGTTGATATTATGCAATTGTTCGTCTGTCACTAAGTCACCTACGAGTACAGCACCAATTATCCTATTCTTGCTTCTAATCGGTGCAAATCCTACTAGCAATGCTTGCGGTTTGCCATCAATGCTGACGAAATTTGACTTTTCTAAGCCTTTAAGTGCTGAATTTATCGCTGCGCTATTGATTAACTTCTTATCTATGAGCGAATCTTCTCGCAACTCTGCTACCATTTCGCCCCGCCCGTCTACTATTTTGACTAAATCTAGTTTAAATGTGGTTTGTAGAGATAATATATCTTGACGCAAGATGTTTGTGTCTTTCTTTTCTACAGCGCGAATAACTTCTGGTTCTTCTGATAGTAGTTTGGCTTGCATTGTCAATTGAGTCGATCGACTTTTGAAGTCTCGCACGGCTAAAACAGCTTGGTTTTCAACTCGCTCGCGCACTCCTTTTTCGAGAGTGTTGGCAAATCCGATTTTAACTGTGTGTATCACTAATAATAATAGAGTGACGGATACACCTAGAAACGGCACGATAATTTTGAGGCTCAGCGGTACTCGAAAGTACGGCGGGATCTTGGTTGAGCTGTTGTCGCCCTCGATCGCACTTCTTAGATTTTTCATAATGAGTTATTAACAATAATAGTCATTAATTTATAATAGTACATTAACCGTAAATTGTGATTTCTGGGAGCCACTAGTGCAAACAATCCTTGATATATAAAGAATTTAGGCTGTAGTGAATTTTAGCAGTCTGGCGAGCAGACTGCTTTTAGTACCCAAAACTTGTTAGATATTTATCTTAATAGTTGCGATCTAGAATCTAGAACTTCAAGTCTAAAATCAGTTGCCGACTGTGTAGAGATAGCCAAAAATTCAGTATTTCTTCACCGACTTGTTCTGGATAAAAGTGGTGAAAGAAATGCCTACCGTCTTGACATTCCCAAAGCCGATCGCCTTTTTTAAGAAATTTCGACCAGCGGCGTATGACAATAGGAGATACCACAAAATCTGTTTTGCTACTGCATATCAACAAAGGTACTTCTACACCTTCATCGCGGGAATTACTCATCCTAAATAGAGAGTGAGGAGAAGGAGAACAGGCTAAGTCATCCTCAAAATATGATATAAATTTTTGATGGATAATTTGATTTTGGAATCCCACCATATCGCCAACCATTTGAGTTAAAACTTGTTTGCTACTCCAGGGAAAAGCAGAAAGATAGGTATAGTAATGTGCTTGCCAATTAACAGCAGATGGCAAACCGACAGCTAAAAGTCCCAAAGAACTAACTTTGTGAGGATAGCGCCGCGCATACATTAAACCAACTAATCCGCTGGTACTGTGGCCTATTAAATGAATTGGGCGATCGCGCAATGTTAAAAAATCGTGCAAAAGCTCAACAGCCATATCTAAAGAGCAAGCTTCGTCTTCAGTTTGTTGGTATTCCCATATTTGCACCGGTACAGAATCATTTAAGTAGGAAAGCAGGGAGCGATCAAAAAATTGCAAACTCGGACTTACACTTAACCAAAGCACGTCATCTGAACTAAATTTCATTTATTTTAAGTTGGAAATAGAGTGATTAACAATCATAATTTATCTGCTAGGTTTTCGGGGCGGGTTGATTGCGTTATTCGGATTTTCCCACATCATCCCATTACAAAACCCGCCCTACCGTCAAGTCTATAAACTAAATTCTTTCTTGAGTTGAGATACCCAAGATTTGATGCGCGCTTTCGTCAGATCGGATTGGTTGTCTTCATCAATAGCAAGACCGATAAACTTGCCATTAACGACAGCTTTAGATTCATTAAAATCATAGCCGTCTACCGGCCAATAACCAACTGTTTCGCCGCCCTGTTCGGAAATTTTTTCAGCCAGAAGCCCCATGGCATCCATAAAATTATCCGGGTAGCCTTCTTGGTCGCCAGTTCCCACATAAGCTACTTTTTTGCCGCTAAAATCAATATCATCTAGTTCTGGAAAAAAACCTTCCCAGTCACTTTGTAGTTCGCCGATATTCCAAGTGGGACAAGCGATAATCAGGCATTCGTATTCGTCAAAATCATCATTTTCAACACTGCCGATCTCGTGTAATGTCACGATATCGCCGCCAAATTCATCCCGAATCATTTCAGCTACAGACTCAGTTTTCCCAGTTGTAGTTCCGTAGAAAAGACCAATTGCTTTTGACATTTTTACTCCGAATGTGAAATTTGATAGTGCTTGAGATTTCTTTTTTTTAAGTCAGAATTTGGCATTTCTTGCCTGCAATTCAGACAAAACCAATAGACGCGATTGTGGCTAACCTGAGAAATTAACGAGTCTAGGCAGCAAGGACACTGTTTTTTCATCTGCTTAAAGTTGAAAATTCATTAACCAAGCTGACTCGCTCAGATCGGGGTCTGGTTCGCAGTCAATTAGTAACAAATTCAGCGTCGTTTGTACTTTTAGACTGCGCGGGATGCCGGCGGGTATAAACACAAATACTCCCGGTGTTAAAGTGACTGTTCGATCGCACACCGTGAGAGTTCCCACTCCTTCTAAGACGGCGAGGGTTACATCTTTGGAGTTATCGAGGTCAGGTATTTCGGAATTTTTACCCAAACTCATCAGTTTTTGGCTGTCGGCTGGTTGTCCGTCGCTGATTCGCGAGGCTGACGCGGAAACTATTGCTGCTGTCACGGTGATTGACCTCCAGGTACTGTTAACTTCCGGCAGTTATTGCAATTAATATTCAATAAGCTACCATGTAATTCAGAGTAAGTGTCAATAATTTAATATTAAGATTTATTACAAAAAGCTGTCAAGCTAGGTATACGCGCAGAGATGGCAGTCCTAAATTCAGACAGGGCGGTAATTTTGGGCTGTCGAACTCAGAGGCGCGATGGCTTAACTTTAAAAATACTTGCTAGTTATTTGCAGTTAGTTCGGGAAATTAGGTTTGTAGGGCTAATAGAGTAAGGTTCGCCATCAGCGCTCATACCTATCAAGGTGGTCAAAAAATCCCTCAAACGCTTGTAATATCGTAGTTTGTAGGTGTGCAGTGCGTACCAGTTGAGTTTTTCGGATGTGCCGCAAGCATCGGTTGACCAAGTTTCAGCGTTTTGAGTTTGAAGCCAAGCTTGCCAAAGCAATTTTCCTTGCTTGAAGTTTGAAAAATCCGAACGTCAAATGACCCGCTACTCACAGGGATAATGTGGGGTGTGCATCGCCCTACAAATAGAGGTTTTGCGTCCAGGAATGAAATACAATAGAGGCGGGTTTTAGACGGATTTGTCGATCGCAAAAATCCGTCTCCAACTCGCCCCAAATGACAACAATTAACAATTAACCGACTAATTCTTCGCCCCTACGCCAACATACATAATCGACGTATCCTCATTAATTTTGATTTTAAACAACCCAGACTTTTTGTAATCAACATAGTTAGCAAAATTAACTGTTAACAGTTGAGCTGCTTGTTTGAAAACTGCCCCCGAAGGAAATAGCTGCTTTCCACTTGTAAAATTCCCCCAAAAACCGTGCATCTCGGCTAAAATAGCGCCCATTTCCCCAAACATATCAAAACCTTTAATTTCAATCTTGCCAAAACCCGTATCGCGCATTACCGCAGACAGTTCCTCCGGGGTAATAAACTTTTCCCAATCGTGAACGCCCCGCTTAATTTCCTGCAAAATATTTTCCATCAGCCCAATCATCACAACTTGGGAGGAAAAAGTTCGGTTGATTGTGTCAAAAAAGAACAATCCCCCAGGCTTAAGAATCCTGTGAACCTCAGACACAACTTTTTTGTAATCGGCAACGTGTTCCAAAACATCCACGCAGATTACAACATCAAAGGTATTGTCTTCGTAGGGCATATTTTCGGCAAAACCTTGCCTGTAGTCAATCTCAAAACCGCTAGTAACTGCGTGATTTTGAGCGGCTACAATACATTTTTGCGATCGATCTATTCCAGAAACCACAGCGCCTCTCTCGGCCATAAACTCACAAGAAAAACCGCCGCCGCACCCAACATCTAAGGTTTTCAGCCCTCGCCAATTCGTCGCGTGTCTGTCGAAAAACTCAAATCTAGGTTTATTTAGATGGTATAAAGCATAAATTTTCGCATTTTCGTCCCACCAATTATCAGCATTTTCTTCGTAAAATTCTAAATCGTTTTTTACTTCTGTTTTTTGCACGATTTTCTCCGTCCTGATTAGTGGAAAATATAGAGGGCGCTTGCACTTTTTCCTGATTTTAGAGGAATGACTCTAACAAACCCGGTTTCTGTGACAAATCCGAGGTTTGGTGACGAGTTCGCAGGCAGACACCGGGTTTTTGAATCCGCGCGCGTAAGTTGTATTTTCTTGTTAGTTGCGAATCGCCACAGTTTTTTATTATAATACTTTTGGCACAAATTTCAACGAGATGGATCGCGTTTCTATTATCATCCCCGCCTTCAACGAAGCGACTTGTCTGGAACGCACCTTGCGCCAACTCAGCATTCTCAATCCTCCGGCTTGGGAAGTATTAGTGGTAGACGGCGGTAGTCAAGACGAAACAGTGGCGATCGCACTTTCCGCCGGCATCCGCGTTATTTATAGCAGTATAGCCGGACGATCCCTGCAAATGAACTTAGGTGCTCAAGTCGCCACCGGTGAAATTCTATGCTTTCTGCACGCCGATACTTTAGTTCCCGACGACATTGTAGCAGTCATCCAGAAAACATTGTCCGATGCCGAAATTGCGGGCGGCGGGTTTATCTCTCTGATGGCTGGTTCGCAGCAAACAAGATGGGGTTTTTCTCTCCACAATTACCTGAAAACTTATTACGCGCCGCTGTTATTTCGACCTCATTTATTTGTCCAAGGATTGCGCCTCCTGTTTGGCGACCAAGTTATTTTTTGTCGCCGTACCGATTTTTGGGAATGCGAGGGTTTCGATGCTGCGCTGCCAATTATGGAGGAAGCGGATTTGTGTTTGAAGTTAGTGCGACGGGGGAGACTTAAGTTAGTCAATCGGGTGGTGGAAAGTAGCGATCGCCGAGTTGCGAATTGGGGCGAATTTAAAGCTATTGCGATCTATCTTTCGATTGGTTTTTTGTGGGGTTTTGGCGTTTCCCCAAGGTATCTCAATCAGTTTTATGAAGACATCCGCTAAACACAAAATTTGATTAAATTCCCAAACTGTACTGCCTGTAATTTTTGGGCAAAACTTTTTCCAACAGGTAAATAATCGCCCAACAACCTAACAAACTCCCCGTAACTAAAAAGCCGAGCTTCACCAGCGGATTTACCGGGTCAATAAACTTATAAAACACTAACAACACATATTTCACTACTGCCGAATCCAGGAGATATATAGGGAATGAATAAGCAGCCAATATTTTGACTAACCCAGATGCTCTACTGGGAAGTGCGATACTCTTAGAAAATGCGAGGATCGATAATACGAACAAAATTGCGTATCCTTGAGCAGATAGTTTAAAAAAAGATCGGAGAAACCATGCCTCCGAATTAACTCCACTTTTCAGGTAATATTCCCAAATGCTAGCTAGATTAAAAAGGATAGTTTCTCCTAAAATTGGCATTTTTCTGCGTTCGAAAGTTGAATTATGTTATACGAACCGCCCAAAAATAGACCAGTTAAAAATGGCAAAATCCAACTGAAAATCCAGCGCTCCATCAAAGGTAGAGGTATTGATATGTATTGGAAAGCGGTTAAGTAGAAGAAGATTGTAAAAATTGTTGGAATTGTTAAGCCCAAAGCCAAAACTTTTCTGGGTTCTAAAAATCTTAATTTCACGAGAAGCCACCACCAGCCATAGCATTGAACAATCACAACGATGAAGTAATAGGGAGGCATCACTGAACCCGTCAAGATATCTCTGAGTAATGAAAGTAAATCAAATTTTTGGATTTCTCCCAAATTATTTAAGATGTACAAAGCTACTGACCAAAACAGATAGGGGGTAGAATTTTTGACAGTCTTTTTTTGACTACCAGTGCGGGATTATGTTGATTTTCCAGTTTGTTGGTGAGAAAAAAACCGCTCAACAGTAAAAATGCAGGTACGCAAAATAGTTGAAATGTATCGATCGCCACAAATAAAATTCTGCGATCGCGAAATGCAAAGAACCCAGCATGAGTAATCACAACACTGACGATCGCTAAAGCTCGGATCAAATCAAATTCAGCGAACCGATTAGAAACTTTTTGCATTGGTAACAATTAGATTGTAAAAATTTGAATCAAATTAGGAATTTTTATGATGAGTGCAATATCATAAAATGTTATATTTGCTCCTATCTTCACACAACTTATCTCGGCAAAAATAAGTCACCGAGTGCTGGGATTGAGGAATAAAGACTATAGAGACTATTGCGAAAAAAAATCTACCTAAATTAGGTAGACTTTTAGAAATGTTCAAGCAATGAGTTCACTGTGGGCTAACCGTTGTTGTGATGGATGTGCGACGCAGAAACATTATCCAACCGATCGCGCCCGTTGCGGATCACGCGCAGCATATCGCTCAGCTTGTGCTCTATATTATCGAGCACTTGGTCGGCATAATCATCGGCTCCGTTTTGAATTTCCTCACATTCCGCCATCGCTCTCACTCTCATCTCTTCCAATTCCTCTTGAGCCTGGTAGCGAATTTGTTCGACTTCCGCCAGCGTCGCCTGCTGAATAGCCTCGCAGTCGAGCAAAACTTGCTGTCGCAACTGATCTGCTTCTATCTTCGCCTGCTGGAGCAGGCCCATATCGTTTAAAAGTTCTGCAGCTCGCTGTTCTGCTGCTTCTATCACTTCCTGAGCGTAGAGTTCCGCCTCTTGAAGCAAGTCGTCCTTGTGCCGGATAATCGTCTCGGCTTCCCCAAAGGCGATCGGCAAATTTAGCCTCACCAAGTCTAACTGATCGAGCAACTGTTCTTCATCCACCAGAGTGCGTCTGGTCATGGGAATTCGCGGGCTGTCGAGAACAATTTCCTCAAGCCTGTTCAATTCCCGCTGGATGTCTACTCCTGCGGTTCGGGTGGGGTCTCCGAAGGCGGCTGTGTTCTGAGGGGGTTCGTTCTCAGTGCCGCGTCCGGTAGTGTCGGGTTCGATGCGAGTTGGTTCCTGCTGGCGTAACATTTGTAAATATCTAGGGCGACGTGTTTCGGAACAAGATGATCTACGGAGCCACCAAACTTGGCTATTTCTTTAACTACACTACTACTTAAAAAGCTGTACTCGTTAGAAGTTGCCAAAAAAACTGTTTCAATTTCACCCAGAAGGGTTTTATTGGTGTGGGCCATCTGGAGTTCCATTTCAAAATCTGTTAATACCCGGAGCCCCCGCAGCAGCACTTTGGCTTGTCGAATCTTAGCATAGTTTACTGTCAAACCCTCAAAACTGTCTACTTCTACATTTGGCAAGTGTTGGGTAGAGCGCAGGATCTGCTCGATCCGTTCCTCTACGGTGAAGAGAGGGGTTTTGCTGGGGTTTCTGACTACCGTAACAATTACCCTATCAAATAGTTTAGATCCCCGCTCGATAATGTCTGCGTGACCGAAGGTAATGGGGTCAAAGCTGCCTGGATAGATTGCAATCACGAGTTTGGCTCAACGGAGTGGGGGAGAGTGGAGGAGTGGAGGAGCGGGTGAGTGCGGGGAGTGGGAGAGTGGGGAGAGGGGGAGAGGGGGAGAGTGGGGAGAGGGGGAGAATTACGAAAATCTTCCTTTATTCTCCCGACAACTGACAACTGACAACTGACAACTGACAACTGACTTCTACTTTTTCATGGAATGAGCTTTGTAGAAAGTTTCGAGGCTTTGCTTGTCGCCGACAAACCGCCAGTGCCAAGGTTCGTAACTGACGCCTTGGCGATTGTTTTTGGGGAAGGACATTTCAAAGCTGAAGGCGACGGCGTTGGCTTCTAACCACTTGAATGCTTGGGTATTTTCAAAACTGGGGCTGAGGTTGTGTTCCGGGGCGGTGCCGTCGCCGATGTCGATCGCGTAACCTGTATGGTGTTCGCTATATCCAGGAGGGGCGCTGACTTCGGCTCGCTTGGTGGCATTTTGCCTGCGTTCGGCTTTTACGTCAAAAAATACGTGCTGTTGGTCTTCCACGGAGCGAAAGCCGGATATGGGAGCGAAATAGATCCCTGATGCGGCAGCGGCGTTAGCCATTTCTTGATATTTTGCTGCTGCGGTTTTGCGGAGTTTGATGCCACCGTCGGAAGTGACGTTTACCAAGTCTGAGGCTGGTGCTTCTGGGTAAGGCAAGTGTCCCAGCAGGTTGTCTGGGGTTGCGGGTTTTGAGTTGGTGGCTGGACTCGCGGCCGCTCCAGACGGCGAGCTCGCCGCTGCTGGGTTTTGTTGAGTTTCCTGTGCCCGACTGGTTGCTGGGAAAAAGTTAAAGTTGAAGTGCAGCCAAATGCTGACTCCAAAGGCGACAGCGCCCAACCCTAGCAGTTTCCAAATCAGCCCTTTTTTCTGGGACTGGCTCGATCCTGCTTCTGGGTATGGGTGGTCTCGCACTGCTTCTGGAATTTCGTCAGCGGCAAGCTCCGAGGCTTGCGGGGTTTTTCTCGACAGACTAGCGTTATCCAAGCCAGCTCCACTCCTGCACTTCAATAAGGCTCAACGTTACAAATTGTAGACCGATTGCGCGCGATCGCACATCCACAATTCCCGCTGAGAATATACGATCTCTTTCTGACTGGGCTTTGTCCCATCCGCCAGTTTTCAAATCGCCCGCGGATCTCGCACTGGTTGGCGCAAGTGGCGCTAGTTAATTTTAAGTGTAATTTGCTACTTATTCGACAAAATCTCACAATTCTGCGATCGGCACATCAAACGTCCGTGCCAATTTTAGCAGAGCACCGATGTCAGCCATTGTCAGATTGGGCGATCGGGCATCACTTTTGACGGTGTTGTAGGATACAGAGAGAGCGATCCAAAATCAAACACCAACTTGGGCCAACTCAGCACAATTGGTTAAAACCCCTCAATTTTGGTTAAAAACCAGGTTTCTTTGTTAGTGCGTAAGTCTTAGCTAATTTTATTCGTGAGTAGATCCATCTGGCATAATTGCACCCGTAAGTATAGCATTTCCCAAGCTTGCTCCTCCTATTTTTGCACCAGTTAAGTTAGCGCCCGATAAGTCTGCAAAGTCTAATCTTGCTGCACGGATGTCTGCTGAAACCAGCTCAGCACCACGCAGCTTTGCAGAGTTTAATTCCGCTTGTCGCAAGTCAGATTCAGTTAAGTCGGCTGTCGTTAAATCTGCATTAACTAATCTTGCATCATTCAAGTTTACCTGCTTCAAATTAGCCCGACTCAAATTACAGCCGTCTAGACTTGCTCCCTGAAGTTTTGCCCCACTCAAATTGGCATCTCTCAAATTGGAATTATTCAATTGTGCAGAAGTCAAATTAGCACCTTGTAAGTTGGCTCCCATCAAGTTAACACCGCTCAAGTCCCTACCAGTTAGATCGGCATTTTGCAGCGATACATAGGGAGCAATTAAGTAAGCACCCGCTTTCACAGGATCGAAATCAGCAGGAAATAAAGTTGCTTGATTGTAAATCGCTCCTTCAAGTTGAACTCCCTTGAGATTTGCTCGGTCGATGTTGGCTTCTAAAAGGTTAGAATTACTCAGATTTGCATTTGTCAAATCAGCATTGTTTAGGTCGGTTTTCCTTAAGTATAGCCCGCTTAAGTTAGCTTGACTGAGGTTTGCAGTTGTGAATTTTGTTTGTTGACTAAGTTTAGATCCGCTGAGGTTTACACCATTCAAATCGGCTTCACTAAAATTTGCATTTTCTAGTTTTGCTCCTCTTAAACTCGCCTTACTCAATTTGGCTTTTTCTAGTTTAGCCGATTGTAAATTAGCCTGAGCGAGGTTGGCTCTTGATAAATTAGCCTGATTCAGATTGGCACTGTATAAACTAGCCTGAGAAAGATTGGCATTGACTAAGTTGGCTTGATTCAGATTGGCACTGGATAAATTCGCCTGCTCGATGTTGGCATTAACTAAGTTAGCCTGATTCAGATTGGCACTGGATAAATTAGCCTTAGAAAGGTTGACACCGCCTAGTTTAGATTCGCTAAAATTTGTGCTAGGGAAATAGCCATCCCTCATATCTGCTCCATTAAGAATTGCCCCGCTGAGGTTAAGGCTCTGCCAATTAACACCCCTTAAATTAGCTTTTTTCAAATTAGCATTACTCAGGTTGATATCAGAAGCTAGGTTTTTACCGATTAGATTAGCACCGGCTAAATTAATTCCTGTAAAATCCCTTTCTCCCTGAGTGTAACGCTGCCAAAAATCCTCAACACTAACAACAGGTTCCAGACATTCCTCAGACTCATACTCGACATCCTCACCGTTATCCTCTAAAGCAATATCTTCAGCATCCACCCCTAACCCTTCCAAATAATCCGCTCGATCCAGGTAATCCGAACTGGCTACAAACTGCCTCTCAATCTCCTCCTCATTTAATACTTGGCTGCTGTCAAATCGCTGAATTAATTGCTTGATAATTTGGCAGTCATCCGTGCGAATTCCCACTTCTTTTTCTGCACTTTGGTCGCTGTTAGTCAGAAAATTATGGCTCCCCAACATCGCAAAACTCGAATCGCAGACTAAAAAGTTTTCGTGAGTACCCAATAACTTGAGGCGAAATAGATCGGGATATTCACCTTCTAACTCTTGTAAATCTGCCAAAGCATTGTAGCGCCATCCTTTGCCGATTTTTTGCCGATCGCCTAAATAACCCCAGCCAATATCGATCGCACATCCTCGGTTCAAGCAATCTGTAAATTTTTGGAGCAATTCATCATTAATACTGTTACAATTGAGCCAAGGACAAACAATAATCAGCCGCTCTTGTGCTACTGATAGCGCCTCCATCAACACAGCGCGACTGTTGGGGCGATCGCATACTAACTGATACTGAAAGTCTAACTTTTGCTGTTCTGTCTCAGCGTCAAGCTCAATCGGCGGCTCTGAAATGACCGAGATATCGCCAATTGCCAAATCAAGCCGCTGTTGCAGCGCCGCAATTTGGGCCATCAAATTTTCTAGCTGTGGCGGTTCAGGGCGATCGTTAAATCGTTGATCCTGTGCTTCTAACTGCCGCTTAAATTTGGCTATATATTTTTTGAGAATAACTTGCTCTTCTTCAAGCTGCAATACTCTCGCGGTTATCGATTCTATATCTAGTTCTGTGTCTGACATAGTGCTACCCTCAAATTAAAAATACTTCAAACGCCATGTCTGGGAAGTTTTCCCAAAATCTAATCTTACCAAATTCTGCCACCTAGGCACAATTAGCAGCATTTTCCTCATCCCCTGCATCAACCGCAACTGGATCTAGCTTTTGTTCAATTTTAATCCACATTCCGTACCCTCAACCGTCACAATTTTTTTTAACTTAGGAACGAATAATTAATAATTTAAACATCTGCCACACTCCTCTCTATACCTTTTGCAGAAATCAAAATTTATCTCGAATTATCTGCATCTATTTGTGTTAAATCTGGCTTTAATCAGCGGTTTAGATATCGATCCCGTGACTTATGCAATGCAAGTCTTTTATCCCGAAGTTTAGGGGTCAAGGTCGGCAGAGCCTCCGCATCTGCATTACCAGGCAGAGCCTGGGAACGAGGAAAATGAGGGAAAAATTACAATTTTTTTGTAGTTGTCTCGATCGACTAATAAAGCTATAAAATATAATTTTGCATTGCATATCAACTAAAGATTTATTCAAAGAAACATAATTTATTAGTTTTAAAATAGATCTTTGTGAGTAATTCTGGTGTGTGACACCGTAGGGTGGGGAATGTACATTTTAAGTGTGTTAAAAACTGCGGAATGTGAGTTATGATAAAAAGTTGATTTGCCGCGCGCGGCTTGGTTGCCGGCGCAGGGTTTCTTTCGAGGAAAGCAGGATGCGCCTCGCTTTGACTGATTATTTTTTATGGTTTCTTTCGATGCGAAGTAAAAATAAGCTTTTTTATTACGGATTTACTCTTTCTGCATTTGTTTGTTTATTTGTTTTTTTAGACATGAGTGTCTTTTCTTTCGCGAGTTCGGCTCAAACCGAAAGCAAATTTCTTTCCGCGCGGGAAAGCGATCCGATCGCAATGGGCTGGATGCAAGGTTTCCCGCCGCCCAAAGACAAGCAGTTGAAATTCGCCGACGGCTCGTTTTTCCAGTTTCCCGCCCTGCGCTGGAGCGTGGCACACATGAACGAGTTCATGCCCGCCGTCAACGTTTCACGCGGACTGGGCGCGCCAGATCCGCTGCCTTACCGTCTCGATCCACGAATTGACTCGATCGCATTCCGCCCGCTGAATGCCACTAAAGACATGACATGGGAAGAATCGCTGTGGCAAAACTACACAGACGGCATTCTGGTTTTGCACCGAGGTTCGATCGTTTATGAAAAATACTTTGGTGCGCTGGCGGCCGACAACAAACACGCCGCGATGTCGGTGACGAAATCTCTCACCGGCACCCTGGGCGCAGTTTTGGTCGCCGAAGGCAAACTGGACGAAAACAAGCGGGTAGCCGAATACATTCCCGAACTCAAAGATTCCGCCTTTGGCGACGCTACCGTGCGCCAAGTGCTGGACATGACGACTGCGCTGCAATTCAGCGAAGAATACGCTAACCCCAAAGCCGAAATCTGGGAGTATTCCGGCGCCGGCAACCCGTTACCCAAACCCAAAGATTACAGCGGGCCCGTCGGCTACTACGCCGCGCTAACAACGGTGAAAAAGGCCGGCAACCACGGCGAAGCCTTCGGCTATAAAACCCCTAACGCTGACGTGGCGGGCTGGCTGGTGGCCCGCGCCAGCGGCAAGTCGGTGGACGAACTTCTGGCCGATCGCGTGTGGAGCAAAATCGGCATGGAACAGGACGGCTACTATTCGGTGGACGAACTGGGTACTCCCTTCGCCGGCGGCGGCTACAACGCCGGTTTGCGCGACATGGCACGCTTTGGCGAGTTGATTCGCAACCAGGGCCGCTGGAAAGGCACGCAGGTTTTGCCCGCCCGCGCGATCGAAGATATCGCCGGCGGCGGCAGCAAAGCCGCTTTCGCAAAATCGGGCCATCCCGAATTACCAGGCTGGTCTTATCGGGATATGTGGTGGAATACCGGAAACGCCCACGGCGCTTTTGCGGCGCGTGGCGTGCACGGACAAACGATCTATATTGATCCCGCAGCCGAAATGGTCATCGTGCGTTTCGCCTCCCATCCCATCGCTGGAAACAGCGCTAACGATTCGACTTCACTACCAGCTTACGAAGCTGTCGCCCAGTATTTGATCGGAGGAAATTAAGTTTATGCAGCCTACCAAAGAAATGGGGTTAGAGCCTTCCCCTTCTAGGGGGACTTTCTCGGAATTCTGGCAGAATGTTGAGTATTCCTATGACGAGTCTACTATGGTAGGAACAGGAGGAATAGAAAAATGCTTGTTCTCGAATTCAAGGCTTACGCAAAACCAAATCAGTTTCAGTCGATCAATGAAGCGATTAGAATTTGTCAATTTATTCGCAATAAATCAATCCGGCTGTGGATGGATGGTGGTGCAAAATCTTGGTTTGAGCTTTCTAAGTATTGTGCGATTTGGGCCAAAGAATTTGACTTTGCAAACAAGCTAGGTGCAATGGCTCGACAGGCAAGTGCGGAGAGAGCATGGGCTAGCATTTCCAGATTTTACGAAAATATCAAAAAGGGTATCAAAGGAAAGAAAGTTGGTTTTCCTAAATTCCAAAAAGACTGTCGTTCCGTTGAATACAAAACTAATTCTTGGAAGCTGGCATCAGATAGGAAATCAATCACTTTTACAGATAAGTGCGGCATTGGCAAGCTGAAGCTAAAAGGCACTCGCGATCTCAATTTCTACCAGCCAGACCAAATCAAACGAATTCGATTAATTAAACGAGCCGATGGATGTTACGTCCAGTTTTGTATCCAAGTAGACCGAGTAGAACTCGCGACCATGACAGCCCAAACGATTGGATTAGATGTGGGACTTAAAGAGTTTTACACTGATTCAAACGGCTTCATGGTTCCCAACCCTAGATTTCTGCGTAGAGGTGAAGCACGGTTAAAACGCGCCGGGCGTCTTGTAAGCCGGAAAGTAAAAGGTGGTTTGAATCGCCGTAAAGCTAGAGTGATTTTAGGTAAGCGACATCTCAAAATAAGTAGACAGCGTAAAGACCATGCTATTAAGTTAGCGAGGTGCTCCCATCACATCAAACGATGTAGTAGTTTACGAAGATTTGAGAGTGTCTAACATGATTAAAAATCACTGCTTAGCAAAATCAATTAGCGATGCTTCTTGGTATCAATTCAGAATGTTCTTAGAATATTTTGGAAAAGTGTTCGGTCGGATTACCATTGCGGTGAATCCGGCTTACACGAGCCAAGAATGCAGCAGTTGTGGTGTTGTGGTTAAGAAATCTCTATCCACTCGAACTCATACTTGTCAGTGTGGGTGTGAGATGGACAGAGATCGTAATGCCGCAATTAATATCCTCAATCGCGGGATAAGTACGGCGGGGCACGTCGGAACTTCGATCTTTGAGATCGTAAACGCTTAGGGAGATTGGATCTCTGGGTCAGGTGCAGCAATGTTCTTGATTTAAGTCCGGTCTAAGATCTAAGAATCCTCGTACCTTCAGGTCGAGGAGTGTCAAAACTCTTTTCGATTTGAGCGGCAAAGTCGCCATCGTGACCGGCGGCGGCAACGGCATCGGTGCAGCCTGTTGCCGGATGCTGGCTGATTTCGGCGCCACCGTTGTTATTGCCGATTTGAAAGTAGCGGACGCCCAAAAGGTTGCCGATGAGATTGGTGCCAGCGGCGGCAAAGCTTTGGCTGTGGAGTGCAACGTGCTCCGTGACGAAGATTTAATTGGTCTGGTGGAACGCACCATCGCCGAGTGTGGAAGCATTCACGTTCTGGTCAATAACGCTGGCGGCGGCGGTGCGGGCAAAGAAAGTCCGTTCGAGATTTCGCAGCAGCAGTTCGAGCGCCCCTTTCAACTCAATGTTTTCAGCGCGTGGCGACTGTCGCAACTCTGCGCGCCGCACATGAAGGCGGCGGGCTACGGTTCGATCGTCAATATGTCGTCGATGAGTTCCATCAATAAAAGCCCCGCCATCAGCGCCTACGCTGCTTCCAAAGCCGCCATCAATCACATGACGGCAAACCTGGCCTTCGACTACGGCCCGGTAATTCGCGTCAATGCCGTGGGCCCTGGAGCTGTCAGAACGGCCGCCTTGGCTTCGGTTCTGACTCCAGAGGTCGAAAAGCGAATGCTGGCCCATACTCCGCTCCAACGCTTGGGCTAGCCTGAAGACATCGCCGGAGCCGTTCTCTACTTTGCTGCCGCTGTATCTCAGTGGGTCAGCGGACAGGTGCTGTTCGTCAACGGCGGTGGCGTGCAGACGCTGGATTAAGCCTGTGCTCGCAACACTTCTCGGACACTGCACGGCTGGGATTTTATTTCGAGGCAAGTCGGTAAATGCTCGATCGGCTTGCCAGCTCTTTGGTTGCGTCTGCGGGGGCGATCGCCCCTAGTGGTGTCTATTAGCTAAAAAAAGATCGGTAATAATGCTGCCGTCTGTAGGTCAGGAAAAATCTCAATTCGGCAGAGCCCGATCGCCCCTTGACTTCATGCGCTACAATTATTAAGAAATCTTTAGTTAAATCCGTTTAACGTCTCAGACGCATTATGAGTCTTCCCATTCGCAACGTCGCCATCATTGCTCACGTCGATCACGGCAAAACCACCCTTGTGGACGCTCTCCTCAGACAGTCCGGGGTCTTCCGCGAAGGGGAAGAAGTCCCAGATTGCGTCATGGACTCCAACGACATCGAGCGCGAACGTGGCATCACCATCCTTTCCAAAAACACCGCTGTCCGATACAAAGAAACCCTGATCAACATCGTCGATACTCCCGGACACGCGGACTTCGGCGGCGAAGTCGAACGAGTGCTCGGCATGGTTGACGGTTGTTTGCTGATCGTAGATGCCAACGAAGGCCCGATGCCACAAACCCGCTTCGTGCTCAAAAAAGCCCTGGAAAAAGGACTGCGCCCGATCGTATTTGTCAACAAGATCGATCGCGATCGAGCCGACCCCCACAAAGCAGTCGATAAAGTTTTGGATCTGTTCCTCGAACTAGGTGCTGACGACGATCAGTGCGACTTCCCCTATCTGTTCGGTTCCGGCCTCAACGGCACTGCCAAAAAAACATTGGAAGACGAAGCAGTGGACATGAAACCGCTGTTTGAAGAAATCCTAGACCACGTACCGCCCCCCATCGGCGACCCCGAAAAACCGCTGCAACTGCAAGTAACCACCTTAGATTACTCAGAATACGTCGGTCGCATCGTCATCGGCCGCATCCACAACGGCACGATTAGAATCGGTCAACAAGCAGTCTTAATCACCGAAAGCGGCGCGCTTGTCAAATCAAAAATTACCAAACTGATGGGCTTTGAAGGCCTGAAGCGGATTGATATCCCAGAATCTTCTGCTGGTAATCTTGTTGCCGTTGCCGGTTTTGCTGATGCGTATATTGGCGAGACAATTACCTGTCCCAACGACCCGCAAGCGCTACCTTTAATCAAGGTAGACGAACCGACTTTGCAGATGACTTTCTCGGTGAACGATTCGCCGTTCTGCGGTCAAGAAGGTAGTTTGGTCACATCGCGTCAAATTCGCGATCGGCTCATGCGGGAACTCCAAACCAACGTCGCCTTGCGCGTCGAAGAAACCGAATCTCCCGACAAATTCCTCGTATCCGGCCGCGGCGAACTCCACCTCGGAATCCTGATCGAAAATATGCGTCGCGAAGGATACGAATTCCAAGTATCTCAACCGCAAGTAATCTTCCGCGAAGTCGGCGGTCGTCCCTGCGAACCCTTTGAATGTTTGGTATTAGACGTACCCGAAGAAGC
The DNA here is from genome assembly GCF_036701775.1 of Microcoleus sp. N9_A2. NCBI lineage: Bacteria > Bacillati > Cyanobacteriota > Cyanophyceae > Oscillatoriales > Microcoleaceae > Microcoleus > Microcoleus sp. N9_A2. The sequence goes on from NZ_JAUBRH010000079.1 coordinate 20,101, forward strand.
AGTCGGCGGCTGCATCGAACGCCTCGGTCAGCGGAAAGCAGAAATGCAAGATATGCACGTCAGCAGCACCGGCCGCACCCAAATCGAATTTTCAGTCCCCGCTCGCGGTTTGATTGGATTCCGAGGCGAGTTTATGCGCTTGACTCGCGGTGCAGGAATTATGAACCACAGCTTCCTCGACTATCGCCCCCTCGGTGGAGAAATTATCGCCCGTCGCAACGGAGTATTGATTTCCTTTGAAGAAGGAATTGCAACTACTTATTCACTGAAAAATGCTGAAGACCGTGGCGTATTTTTCATTACCCCTGGAACCAAGGTTTACAGAGGGATGATTATCGGAGAAAACAACCGAGATGAAGACATGGAGCTGAATATCTGCAAGTCGAAGCAGTTGACAAACCACCGCGCATCTGGCGGTGAAGAATTGGCGCAATTGCAAGCACCAGTCGATATGAGTTTGGAGCGCGCTTTGGAATACATCGGTCAGGATGAATTGGTGGAAGTAACACCGAAATCAATTCGCTTGCGGAAGCTTTCTAAGAAGTTGGTCAAACGGTAAAACAACTTGTAGGGTGCTCTTCGGCGCACCTTACTGGTGAAAGGATAAAGCAGAGTAGAAACTACTAAAAACCCGGTTTGTTGGATTTACGAGTAATCAGAAACCGGGTTTTTCTCTTGAACTGTAGAAACTCCCAAAAACCAGGTTTCTTTGGTTTTGATGGATATAGTTTATTGCATTTCTCTGGGATCGTCTGATGGTGGATGACAGCCAGCTTTAATCCATAAACCGCGTGCTTCCTGAATCGATCGCTCTCCTTGATAGCGTTCGTCGTTCACGTCAAGGCGATCGCAAGTAGCGCGACCAATTGCTGTAACTCCGAGAATTTTTGTACCGTCCTCCGTCCAAATAAAATGTTCTTGCCTTTGCTGACTTCGAGGGTTAAATAAAGCTACTTCTGCTTGAGTTTCTAGATCGCTACCGACTGTAAAATTGTAACGGCGTTGATTGCAACGGCTACAAGCAAGCGCCAAATTATTCACATCATCCGTACCATCTAAAGAACGGGGTTTAATATGGTCGATCGTAAAACGAGAGGTGCTGATTTGTTCTGGAGAGTGACAATATTCGCAAAGATATTTAGCCCGTTGTCTGACATATTGGCGGGTTACTTCGGTAAGGGTCATTTTTGAGCGAGGAGGAGGGAGTTTAGGTAAGTAAAAAGCCGATCGAGTTCGTTGATGGCGTTGAGTTCGTCTTGTTCTTCAGCGGTTAGGTCATCGATTTTATTTTTTTCCAGAAGGGTTTCTAGATGGAGTTGAAGTCGATCGGTAAATTTGAACAGAGGGCGATTATTGACTGTTTCGACTTTAATTCCGGTTTCAATGAGGGTAGGAGGTTGAATGACAACTTGCATAATTTTGACTTTGATGAAAGGTGAACGCTTGTTTTTATTTTAATGATTTTATTTTAGTAGCGATCGAGCTTCAAGTCTCTAAAACAGTACGTTGCAGCCAAGTAATAATAGTTTGGATCAAATATGGATCTTGGGGCAAGAAACTGGGAATCGTGGGATGTGGTGAGTCGGTGATGACACAGATTGTACCGTCGAAGCGGGTAAGGGCATTGAGGAAAGTAGGGCTCAAACCTTGGGCGGCGGGGGATGTGGGGTCTTCGTAGAAGATGAGGATGGGGTGTTTGTCGCTGTCGCGGCGGAGTTGATTCCAGTAGGATTTGAGTTGGGGGAGGGTTTCGGGTTCGCCGTTGGGGCGTTGGGGACAGTTTTGGTCGAGGAATTGTTCGTAGATTTCGAGGGCGGGGTTATGGGAGTCGATGAATTTGCTGGTGTCGATGCAAATTAGCTGTAGGGATTCGATTAATTGTGTTTCTACAAGTCTGGCATCAAGGATTTTGGGTAAGTCTGCTAAATTGAGGCTTTGGGTGAAGGGGGTAGAACCGACTCCTGTTGTTTCTGGGACTTCTGGATGGGGTGTGGTGAGTTGATGGTGCCATGCTTGATAGAAAGTTGGGTAAGGCAGATTTTGGGCGCAGTTCCAGATGACTCTGAAGGGAGGTATAAGGAGATCAAAATCGTTTGCACGTACTTGGGAAGGTAGGTAATTTTTTAATCCTGAAACTACGGTGGCGAAGTGTTTACCTTTCATAATTTCCCCTAAGCTATCTGCCGCTCGCATCCGAGTTCTTTCATTATCTGAATTGCAAATTAACTCGAGTAAAGCCTCGATCGCCACTGGGTTATCTTTGTCTATTTTCCCTAAACTGTCTGCCGCTTGGCTCCGAGTATATTCATCCTGAGAAATATTGATTAACTCGACTAAAGCCGATATCGCAACTGGGTTATCTCTGCTTATTTTCCCTAAGCTCTCTGCCGCTTTCCTCCAAGTATATTCATCCTGAGAAGTATTGATTAACTCGACTAAAGCGGATATCGCAACTGGGTTATCTTTTCTTATTTCCCCTAAGCCCTCTGCCGCTTGGCTCTGGATTCTTTCATTATCTGAATTACGGATTAACTCGACTAAAGCGGCGATCGCCACTGGGTTATCTTTGTCTATTGCCCCTAACCTATATGCTGCTTGCACCCGAGTATATTCATCACCTAAATTGCTGATTAATTCGACTAAAGCGGCGATCGCCACTGGGTTATTTTTGTCTAGTTCCCCTAAGATACCTGCCGCTGCACTGCGGATATATTCATCCTGAGAAGTATTGATTACCTTGACTAAAGCTGCGATCGCTAATGATTTGTTTTCGCCTCTTTCTGCTAAACTATATACCGCATCTCTCAGGGTATATTTACTAATTGCACTATTAATTAAATCGACTAAAGCTGCGGTCGCCACTGGATTATCTTTGCCTACTCTTCCTAAGTTAAATATCGCTGCTCTCCAGGTATTTCTCGTCTGAGCAGAGTTGATTAAATCGACGAAAGCTGCGATCGCCACTGGGTTATCTTTGTCTATTTCCCCTAAGCTACTTGCCGCTGAACATCGGATATGTTGATTTTGGGCAGAATTGATTAACTCGACTAAAGCTGCAATGGCTACGGGGTTATCTTTGTCTATTTTCCCTAAGCTATCTGCCGCTTGCCCCCTGGTACTTTCATCACCTGAATTATGAATTAACTCGACTAAAGCTGCGATCGCAACTGGGTTATCTTTGCCTATTTTTCCTAAGCTATATGCCGCTTTCCTCCAAGTATCTTCATTCTGTGAAGTACGGATTAACTGTACTAAAGCTGCGAGCGCAACTGGGTTATCTTTGCCTATTTTCTCTAATAAATATTCCACCTTCCTCCGGGGATCTTCATTCTGTGAAGTACCGATCAACTGGACTAAAGCGGAGATTACAACGGCGTTATTTTTGTCTATTGCCGCTAAGCTATATACCGCTTGCCACCGGGGATCTTCATTCTGTAAAGTACCGATTAACTCGACTAAAGCGGCGATCGCCCTTTCCCGATCCGTGTCTTTTAGTATCTCCCTTGCTTCCTCAAAAATAGAACTAAAAACTTGCAAACTATCCTGTTTTTCTGCAAATCCACCCTTGACCATTCGCGACACAATCTCATCAGCAAGACTGCAATCCTTAAACTCAGCAATCCCCGCAGCCGCTAAAAAATACGCTCGAAATTTATAAAAATAACTATCACCCCCATCATCAAACTCAACCAACGCCTCAATAAACGCTTCCTTCTCCTCCTTCCCTACCTCCCCTCGCCCCAACCACAGCAAAATCACCTGCTTCCACTGTGCTTCAAAAATCCGATATTCCTTCCCCACCACCGGAAAATCAACATGATTCAGAAGTGTTGAATGATAGGAAAAGATTGCTAAAATTGGCCCAACAATGTATAATTGCAGAGTTATAAATTATTAAT
>NZ_JAUBRH010000080.1:0-23574 GCF_036701775.1 Microcoleus sp. N9_A2
TTGACTGCTGCCTAATTTTATTTTTTGATTTTGGGGGTGGTTTTTCGTCTTCTTTATACCCCCTGAACGCTTACGAAAAAAGCCAAGTTTAGAATTAATAAAATGGTGGAAAGATATTCAGATTCGTATTGAGGAACGATGTCCTTATCGTTGGTTAGAGGTTGCAGTGATGTTGCTAAATGTTCCCCTTGATGCTCAACGCAAAGCTGAAAGAGAATTTAAAAGAGTTACAAAAAACTTCAAGAAAAACTGGCAACAACCCGAATATATTAACTCAATCATTATGCCTCTTCCACAGCGATCTGAGGCTGTTGGACTTTTAGCATTTCGAGAATCCCAACAAGCTCAATGCCGTGAATTTATGCGAAATCTTGCAGGTCAGTCATTTTCAGAAACCTATGCAGAGCGATGCTTGGTGATTGGCGTCAATATTGATGCTCAAGACTGGTATCCATATAGTGTTTTAGATGTATTTCAACGTGATTAGGGAAGTATTAAGGAGAACTAAAACCCGATCGCGAAACCTGATCTTTCTGTTCGATCGCCCCCACTAGCCAGACTAAAGCATTTGGACATAAAGCCAGAGGTTTGAAACATAAATTTTCGCCCCTCTGCCTACCCCCTAAATCTCTCGCCCAAACATCACATCACCCGTTTCCCGTCGGTATCCGCACAGTGAAAATAGACCCTTTCCCCTCCTCACTTTCTACCAAAATCTCCCCGCCCATCATCTGACAGTAGTAGCGGCTAAGTGTCAGCCCCAATCCGGCGCCGTCGTACTGTCGCGTTGATGAACAGTCAGCTTGCACAAAAGCTTCAAACAATTTGTGCTGTTGTTCTTCCGACATTCCAATTCCGGTATCTTTAACAGATAAACAAATCCAATCCGACTCTTCAACATTCAGCAGAGGACAAGCGATCGCCACAGAAGGAGTTTGATCGGCAGGCATTGAATTGTCAATCGCCGATCGCCCTGCAGCATTCAATTTGCCACTCCCTTCAATGCGCCTGACAGTCAGTTTAACCCTGCCGTTTTTGGTAAACTTAGCAGCATTACTCAGCAGGTGCATCAAAACCTGCCGCACTTTTTTGAAATCTGCGTGCATGATACCCGCAGTTCGATCGCACTCAATCTCCAAAACATTGCCATTTTTCTCTACCAACGGTTTCGCGGCACTCGCAACATTGTCAACCAGGGATTGGATGTCAAACTCCTGGATTTCGAGTTTCATCCCCCCAGCTTCAATTTTTGACAAATCGAGGATATCGTTAATCAAAGATAGAAGGTGCCTGCCCGCCTTCTGAATCTTGTGCAAGTCGGGTACAAACTCATCACATCCCGCATCTTGGGCATCTTCTGAAAGTAGTTGACTGTAGCCGATAATCGCATTTAAAGGCGTCCGCAATTCGTGGCTCATATTTGCTAAAAACTGGCTTTTAGCAGTGTTAGCAGCGACGGCGACTTCCTTAGCTTGTTCTAATTCTTTTGTATGTCCCGAAACCCGCTCGATTAGGTGATTGAGAGAGGCAGCCAGAGAGCCGATTTCGCCTTGTCCGGTGACGGGTGCTCGCAAGTCAAAATTAGACTCAGCGGCTACTTGTTCGGCCACCTGAGTGACGCTGATAACAGGTTTGGCGATCGCCCGACTGGTGCGGTCAGCAACCATTCCGGCTACCACGACCGACAGCAGCATACTAATAATAATTATGGCTTTTTCCATTCCTTGAGCGTCTTCCATCACTTCACCGCCTTGCCCCTCTTGCTGCTGGGCAATATCGAGGATTTGGCTCAATCTCTCAAGGCTGCTGTTGAGCTGTTTTACACCTTCTCCGCTTTCTGTTGCCAACAATTTTCTGGCAGACTCTATCTCCCGAGGTGACAGTTGCGATTGCTGGATTTGCTGCAAAGTTGACTTGAGAGCATCGGCATAGGATTCTAAATCTTCCGTGCAATCTTGTAGTAAACTTTTGAGAACTTCCGGCTTTGCTGCCAGCCAAGCAGGTTGGCTATCGGCAAACTTTTCTATGCGTAACCGCAGCTCTTTTGCCTGAAAAATGCTCTTGACAAACTGCTCTTCTTGCAGTTTCAGCTTGGCGGAATTATCTACAAAAGAATCTAGCTGCGCTCCCTGCAATTGTGCCGCCAGCGCTGCATCTTTAAAATTGCCGAGCAATTGCGCTTGTATGTGAGCGTCATTGAATTGTTTTAATCCTTGTCCTTGGTAGTAATCGGCAATCACCAGCCCGCTCAAAGAACCCAAAAATCCGATTCCTATTGCCAGAAAATACCCGCGACCAATTTTTTTATGGATGGACCAATCACCAATTTTATATGGCAACATTTTGCGGATTTTTAAGGATGGTATTTCTACAAAATCCTGGCTGGATATTTTCTTGTGTGCGGTTTCTAGAGAAGCGACTTGTTCAGAAATAAAGAGCGGCATCAGTTTACCTACCTTGCTATTTTTTTTGTTTACCTTTCGCGTTGCCACAGGTTCTTTCTGCGGGTTAAATGGTTCTAACTCTCGATTAAACTCGCCTTGGTATTCCCAAACGGCAACCGATAAACTTGGTTCGTTCCCTGTTTTTTTTAGCAAGTTAATTTTTGACATATGCAACCGCTGTAAGCTGTTAAAATCTACCACGCTCTTAAGTTCTCCCAATGGAAAAGCTTGTCTATTTGACCATAGACATCTGCGAAAAAGCATCTGAAACTCTTGTCGAGTCAGAGTAGAAACTTAAATTCGGTTGATGACTGTTGCCAAATTACTTTTTCGACTCGTAAAAGTCTGCAGCAGGCAAAAAAATAAAAATTTATCCCCGCAGTGAATTATCCCCGCGTGGAATGTTACAGCCAGAAAATTCTGTCTGATAGGTTTTGCCTGTGACTTCCCCCAAGCTGATATTGTCTGTTGACAATGCACCCGATTCCTCAGCTTGGGAGTTTTGCTGCCAGCAATGCGACGATTGCTAGACGGTTTTTGTTGAGCATCCGACAACTTCTTAGCACAGAATGTCACAAATGCAGCAGCCGATCGAACTTTTGCACCCTGGCGATCGGCTTTTGGCATCGTTGCCCCGCAAAGACAAGTCTGAGGTGAAGTGTCGTTAGTTGAGTATAACTGTAGCCCTTGCGAAAAGAAACCCGGTTGCTGCGAGTCAACTGTTGGCGATTGCGAGTTCTGGAGTTGCGGTAGTCAATTCGATCGCCAGTGCTAGCTTACCGTCTCTACCCAAAGCTTCATCCGCCAAGTGTACCATCCAGCGATTCGGCTTAGCTTGGGGTCTGGCGGCAAGCACAACGGCCCAAGCTTCCCGTTCTTTGCCACGACCCAACAGCGCAGCACAAACAGTCAAAGCTGTGGCCGTTGAACGGCTGATCCCACTTTGGCAGCAGATCAGCAAACTGCCTCCCTGCGACGACATTTTGAGGGCAAAGTCAATAATTTTAAGTACATCCTCAAAGGTAGGCAAGATTTGATCGGGGTCGTCAACGGGGGTGTCGAGGTCGTTAAACTCCAGGCACATTCGGTTCTGGATTTGATGAAAAGTTTTGGGATCGGGCAAGCCCGGACTGCCGATCGAGATCAGGTATTTAATCTCGCGCCCCGCAGCGCGCTCAACAATGTATTCGCTGGCTTCTGCTTGCGAAGCAATCAGAATTTTCGGCAGTTTTTCACCCGATAAATCTGCAGAGACTGAGGGAACAAAATCAACTGTTTCTGCCTCAGTGCTGACATCCGCCAAATATTGGACAGCCAGCGCCCGAACGTCAGCAAATTCGCGATTTAAAGCTGTTTCCAGAGCAACAATAGCAGCCGTTGAGCCAATTTGACCGAGGGATTTAACAGCCTTTTGGCGCACTCCAGAATTTTCGTCCCCCAGCAACCGCACCAAACCTGCCACAGCTTCCTCTGTCCCAATTTCCCCCAAAGCAGCAGCAACTCTCCACCGTACATAAGATTCGCTGTCGCCAATTGCGATCGCCAGTCCCGCGACCACCATTTTTTGCAATTTCGCATCTCCCTCTGTATTGATGTTCCCAAGGGCAACCGCCGCCCGGCCGCGCACGAAAATGTCTCGATCCGAGAGCGAGCCGATTACCGCCACCATAGCCACCTCACTGCTGATTTCCCCCAAGGCAGAAACTGCACTGCCGCGCACGTCTGAGTCGTCATGGTTGAGGGCTTGCACCAGACCCGCCACAGCCGTTTCCGTGCCGATTTGTCCCAAGGCCTCGGCGGCCCTCAAAGAAACTGCATAGGAGTCGGGATCGTCGTGAAGCAATTCTACTAAGCCGGGTACTGCCTCACAATCGCCGATTTTCCCCAAAGCGGCCGCCGCCCTAGCGCGGACGATGTGATTTTCGTCTCTGAGGGCATTCAGCAGCCCGGGAACTACCTCAGAGACGCCGATTTTCCCGCAGTTGACCGCCGCCCGCCAGCGAACCTCGGAGTCTTGGTGTTTGAGGGCTTTCAGCAGCGCGGGGACGGCTGTTTTCTGGTTAATTTTGCCCAAGGCCCAAACAGCCCAGGCGCGCACCCCGGAGTCTGGGTGTTTGATGGCTTTGAGCAGTGCTACGGCGGCTGGTTTCGAGTCAATTTCTCCTAAAGCCCAAGCGGCCCAAGCTTGCATTTTGGAATCTTTGGATTCGAGCGATCGGGCTAATTCAATTACTGCCGCTTCGGAGCCGATTTTCCCGATCGCTCGAATCCCATGAAGGCGCACTGCACTTTCTTTGTGGTTCAATGCCGCCACCAGCATCGGAATTGCCCGATCGGAACTTGTTAGGGCCAGCAGTTGAATTTTGAGCAGCGGCGAAGTGGGGATTTTTTCGATTAATTTTATGGTGGCTATTTGAAATTCTGGCTTTACCGTTCCTGCTAGCTTCGAGCCGAGTTTTAAATTTACTTTTAGAGCTAATTTTACTGCCCGCAAAGCCAGACTTTGCTGTTCTACTTGCGGCAATATAGTCGCCAAGGTGTGCATCCCTTGTTTTTGTTTCAAATATTTTTGATGGAATTGAGCATCGCTGAGCTCGGGTAGCTGTTGGATGAGGCTTGCTGCTGAGGTCACTGATTTATCCTAATATTTTGGCGAGCGGTTGAGATTGCTCTTTTAAGCTGTCTTTAAAAAATATGGCGTCTACAAAACGCTACTTCTAATCAAAAAAAGCTTGCACCACTTCTAAAATATGTCTCATTCCCCTATTTTTGCAACTCCCCAATTATTAATTATCGGGTTTGTTTGGCGATCACCTTGACAATTAGTAGCGCTTGCTGCTTGGCATTGCTGGGTTTTGAGATAGCCTAACTCTGCTATATCGTTTTATACTCACATCTTGCACCATTGTCAGCAACAGGCAAGATGCCTGTTCCACAAGAAAATTCACCCTTTGTGGAACAGGCATCTTGCCTGTTAATCCCAGCTTATTGAGAATGGTGCAACGTCTTATTTTATACCAACTTGCTTTGAAATAGCGATCGGCGGGGTTGACCGCAGCCAACCGGAAACAGCTTGATTGCGGGACAATCTCTCAACGAGCATAGGGCCCTTTTTTCAAAACCTTAGCCAAAGCGTTATCGTTATCTCGCAAACCTTCGTAAAAAAACATCACTTCTCCTTGAATGCCCTGAGAGCGGTTGTAAGCAATTACTTGCAACAACAGCTCGGGAGTTATGCTATATTTGCTACCTCGATTCGTCAACAAAATACCGGGCGACACGCACTTTACTTGCTGCCCGCTAAGCTGTCCCGACATCATTTTATCGACCAATTGTTTGTAAGCATTAAAATCGCGACGATAAAACTGCGGGTGAAGCAGATCCACCAAGTTTTTGTCAACCCAAGCTTTAGAATCTTGCAAATATTCCACCAGTCCCCAGTCATAAGGACTCGGCGACATCGATAGCAACAAATCAGGATTAATAGCTTTCACTTCTCGGTGTAAACGAGCTACAAACTCAGTAATAATATTAGCACGCCACTGTAACCAATGTTGTTCTTTACAATCCGACGGCGCTGCTTTACCGCATTCTTCTCGATAGCGTTTAACCGTTTTTTCGTCGTAACCGCCTTCTACCGGAAACGCAATGCGATCGTCTCCTTGAACCCCGTTTACCGGATAATTCTTAGCCACTTCCAGCATCAACCCCAGCACAAAGTCTTGCACTTCTGGGTCAAGAGAATTCATCCAGTCAAAGTTATTTTTCTTAAGTAAATTGCCGCTGGCTTCACGGGCGGTCCACTCAGGTTTTTTCGCCAGCAAATGACCGCCCTTGCGATTGTAAGAACTCACAAATCCGTATTCAAAACAAGGAATAACTTTTAAACCCGCTCTCTTGGCCTCAACACATATTTCTGCTAAGGGGTCGCGACCTTGATAGCGCGAGTCAATTTCCACCCCAAATTTTTCTCGCATAATTTTAGAAGGATAAGCCGTATAACCCTGGCTCCAAATTATAGGAAAAACGGTATTAAATCCCGTATCGGCGAGAAAGTTCATTCCCTCAGCAATTCGCTCTTTTGATGTGAGAACTTTGGAGTCAGTGGTGGTTATCCAAACGCCGCGAATTCCACCGGGATTGTTAGTCGCCAACGAACTTGGCAGGGCTGCGGGATTTGGTGCAGAAACTCCAGTAGTCCCCAACCGCTGTTGGAGGGAAGAGACAAAACTGCGAATTGCTGATTGAAAAGGTCTGAAAAATCGCATTTATTTATGTTTTTTTCTTTGAAGGTGGGCACTGCGCCCGCTAGGTTATTGATTGGTAGCACCCGGTATTATTTATGGATAAGATTCGCCGAAGAACCGCCTATATTATTTATGGATAAGGTGCGGAGTACGCACCCTATATTCATTGGTAGCACCCGATATTATTTATGGATAAGGTGCGCTGCGCGCACCCATAAATTGTACTATCCAGCTACTCCAGACAACTTCTGGCTCAAAGCTTCTTTCAAAAGTTCCGCCTTATCAGTTTCCTCCCAAGGCAACTCTAAATCAGTGCGTCCGAAGTGACCGTAAGCCGCCACATCTTGATAGAAACGGCCGCCTCTTTCAGCAGGCAAATTCTGCAAGTTAAATGCTTGAATGATGCCCGCAGGACGAAGTTCAAAATGCTGCTTCACAACTTCTAAAAGGCGATCGTCATCAACTTTACCAGTGCCAAAAGTTTCGATCATCATGCTAACAGGCCGCGCAACGCCGATCGCATAACTCAACTGCACTTCACACTTTTCGGCCAAACCAGCAGCCACGATATTTTTAGCAACATAGCGACAAGCATAAGCCGCGCTGCGGTCTACCTTGGTGGGGTCTTTCCCAGAAAAAGCGCCGCCGCCGTGGCGGGAATAGCCGCCGTAGGTATCCACAATAATTTTGCGACCCGTCAAACCCGAATCTCCTTGAGGCCCGCCGACCACAAATTTGCCGGTGGGGTTGACAAGGAAGCGAGTTTCTGCATCCGGCTTCACGCTAATATCGGCAAACACGGGTTGGACAACTGCAGCCCAAAGGTCTTCTTTAATCTTGGCTTGAACTGCGAGCGTTTCTGTGATATCGCCGATCGTTTCAGTGTGCTGCGTAGAAATTAAAATCGTATCTATGCCAACAGGTTTGCCGTCCTCGTAAATCACCGTAACTTGGCTTTTGCCGTCGGGACGCAGGTAAGATAACTGACCGGTTTTGCGGACTGCTGCCAGTTGACGGCAAATCCGGTGCGCTAAACTAATCGGCAGAGGCATCAATTCCGGCGTTTCGTTGCAAGCAAAGCCAAACATCAAGCCTTGGTCGCCGGCTCCAATGGCGTCTAATTCCTCTTCACTCGATTGTTCCCGGCTTTCGTGGGCTGTATTCACCCCTTGAGCAATATCGGGAGACTGAGAATCAAGAGCTACCAACACAGAGCAACTATTGGCGGAAAAGCCGTTGTCAGCGTGGATGTAGCCAATATCGGCTATTTTTTTCCGGGCTAATTCTATGTAATTTACCTGAGCTTTAGTGGTAATTTCGCCCGTCAGCAGCATTAAGCCGGTGTTGACGACAACTTCCGCTGCGACGCGGCTTTTGGGGTCTTCAGTCAGTAAGGCATCTAAAATCGTATCTGAAATTTGATCGCAGATTTTATCGGGATGGCCTTCAGTGACCGATTCAGAGGTAAACAGGTAGCGACGTGACAATGATTATTTCTCCTTAGATGGGGACTCTTCCTGCGCGACATCGACGACCAACGAGTTATTTTTCAGGTAAAGGCCAAGAATGAGCGCGTCTGGGCTACCGTCGAATTTTTGTCGGTCTGTAGAGCCGTGTTGAAGCAGGGTTTGAGATTGGGTAAAGTGACACTACTATAGCAAAGTCAGTTCCGGGAAGTCCCTAAAAACTTAGATTTTGTAGGATTGTCGATCGATCTTGGACACCGATCGTCTAGCTCCTAACCTGACAAAGGTAAGATACAGTCAGGGTATCGCCTTGTGTAAGGACTATGGCAGGACTCCAAAAATCACCAAACTTGATCCAAACAGTTGCCGACTTAGAATTTCCCGGCGGCCCCATACCGCTTGACTCTCGATTTTATATTGATCGCTCGGGGGCCGAAGCCCTGGCCTGTGCAGAAATTAGCAAACCCGGAGGCCTTGTTCGCATTAAAGCTCCCAAAAAAATGGGCAAAAGTTCGCTGATGCTGCGGATAATTCACGCGGCAGTCGATCATGGATACCACACAGTAACTGTAGACTTTCAGCAAGCCGACGCAGCGGTTTTTGCTAGTTTAGATAAATTTTTGCGCTGGCTTTGTGTCAATGTCGCTCGGCAACTCAAACTCGAACCAAATATTGATGAATTCTGGGATGAAGATATGGGCAGCAAGGTAAGCTGCACTATTTACTTTGAAAACTATTTGCTCGCACAAATTGACAGTCCCATTGTCTTGGTTATAAACGAAATAAATCGAGTATTTGAACGCACAAACATTGCTCAAGATTTTCTGTCGGTGATCCGTTTTTGGTATGAACAAGCTCGCGCTAGCAAAACTTGGCAAAAACTCCGCACCGTTGTTATTCATTCGACAGAAATTTATATTGCTTTGAGGCTTAATCAATCTCCATTTAATGTAGGAATGCCGATTAAACTCTCAGAATTTACTGCTGAAAAAGTTCAAGATTTGGCGTGCAGACACGGACTGAACTGGAGCGAGATCGATCCGATCGAGCAATTAATGAACATGGTAGGCGGGCATCCTTATTTAGTGCATTTAGCGCTGTATCACCTGGCAATTTTGCAACAAAATCGCCTCTCAGTCGATCGGGATGAACCAGGGCAGGAACTCGGGCTAGCCGAGTTGGCAGAATTGTTAACAGCAGCTCATACTCACAGCGGGATTTATAGCGACTACTTGCAAAATCAGTCGATCGCCATTCAACAGCAGCCCGAACTCGCCTCTGCATTCCAACAAGTTGTCGCTGCTAAAAATAGCATTCACCTTGAACCTTTGATGGCTTATCAGTTAGAGAGCATGGGACTGGTCAAATTAGAGGGAAATAACTGTAGTTTGTCTTGCGAATTATATCGCCTGTATTTTCAAGGGCAAAATTTGTGCCAGGACAAGTTGTCGGTGGTTCGTTTTGAGGAGTTGCAACAAGAAAATCAAAGGCTGCAAGCTTTGGTGAATGTGGACGAACTTACTCAAATTGGTAACAGACGATATTTTGATAGTTGCTTGCGAACGGAATGGAAACACATGGATCGCGAGGGGTATCCGATATCTTTAATTTTGTGCGACCTCGATTATTTCAAAATATATAATGATACCTACGGACATCAAGCAGGAGATGAGTGTTTGCGATCGGTAGCTCAGACAATTCGCAGATCGCTCCAGCGTCCTGCTGATGTAGCTGCTCGCTACGGGGGCGAGGAATTTGCTGTGATTTTACCAGAAACTGATGCGTCGGCGGCTGTGGTTGTTGCCGAACAAATTAGAGCGAAAGTGAAAGCTTTGAATATTGTTTTCAACCCGGACAGTGTTGACGGTCTACCTAATTCTGTATTAACGATTAGTTTGGGAATTGCCAGCGTTGTTCCGAGCGAGGAAAATGATGCGACAACGCTGCTACTGGCGGCTGATGAGGCTCTTTATGACTCGAAAAGGCAGGGGCGCGATCGGCTGACTATGAGCACGCTTTTGAATTTTCGATTTGCTGCTGTTAATTAGGATTCATATATAGCAGTTCTCAGAAAGATGAGGTATTGACCAATCAATCCCTCAATCCCTCAATCCCCCAATTCCCCAATCCCCCAATCTAAAATCTCAACCTGTACCTCACCTTTTTGAGAAAGGCTATATCATGTCCGCCCGAACCAATTTTGTGGTAGTTGAAGCGGACATCAAATTAATAGCGGGGGACGGTTCGATCGACCACCATTGAGTAAGCATCTATGCCGCCAACAATATTTTTAACGTTGGTAAATCCTTGAGTGGCTAACCAGTGGCACATTTGAGCCGATCGCACTCCGTGATGGCACAGAACTAGGGTTTCTTTGTCGCGATCGAGTCGAGCATCAATTTCACCAGACCATTCGGCAAACTCGCTCAGCGGAAAAGCTACAAATCCCGGCAGCGCAGCCAGCTCAATTTCGTAAGGTTCCCGCACGTCTACAAGCTGCAATTTCTCAGCATTGGTTGTGGCTAATTGGCGACCTAATTCTTCGACTGTAATTTGAGCAAAAATTTCTGACATTTGATTAGGAAAAAGTAGTCAACCGTTAACAGTCAACCGTTAACAGTCAACCGTTAACAGTCAACCGTTAACAGTCAACCGTTATTAATTGAGGGGCGAAGGCGGTGGAATTAGCTCCACAGGAGGGGTAGGTGCAGGGCGCCCGTCCAACTGGCTCACACTGTCCCTGGGGTCAAGACAGGTGGCGATTAACCGGTCAGTGGGAAAGTCGAGCCTGCCGCTCAAACCGACTACGCATTCAGCAAACTGTTGTGGCAATAAACTGCGGCGGCATCCATCGAGCACTACCAGGGGAGCCGCAGGTTGAGTTCGACTTTTGCCGTTAATATTCACTACGCAACTAGCCAATTCCTTGGGACGCCTCACCCGCCGACAGCTAGAGAGCGCTTCCACACCCGAAATATTGGTTTTGCGGTTGATTTGGAGGGCGCATTTAGATATGTCGCGGGGGCGGAGGGCGTCAGCACAAGCGGCGGCGGCGGCCTCTGCTCCCACTCCGGCTTCGATTAGTTCCAGGGCGCAGACGCGATAGGGATTCCTAGAGCGAGGGAATCTAATAGTGATGGCTGATGCTGGTGAGATTGGCAGTGCTGTGGCCAACAAACCAAGTGCTGCTAGCTGCGTGCCGAAAGCCAATATCCAGCGCGCGGTAGGGTTTGAGCCTGTCGGTGCTGGCTTTGGGGAAGAAGTGTGGGAAAAATTGCGGTTGTGCATGGCAGATCGAGTAGTGAGTTTTTTTGGCTGATTGGGGCGATCGAGCGATCGGCTTTTCCTTCAGAATTTACCGCACATTATGGATCGCCCTGCGGTCGATCGATTTTTTTATTGATATTTGTGAGAATTTTGACCGTTACAAACATATAATATAGAGTCTGCATAAAATTGCATACAGAGATTAGAGAGGAAAATAAATGTCTCGATATCGAGGCCCCCGATTAAGAATCGTCCGTCGCCTGAAAGAGTTGCCGGGTCTCACCCGCAAAACTCCCAGACGCGATTATCCGCCTGGGCAGCATGGTCAAAACCGTAAAAAGCTCTCTGAGTATGCGGTTCGCTTGCAAGAAAAGCAAAAACTCCGTTTCAATTACGGTGTGACGGAACGCCAACTGCTCCGTTACGTCCGCAAAGCCCGCCGTGTCACCGGCTCCACAGGTCAAGTGTTACTGCAATTCTTGGAAATGCGCTTGGACAATACTGTGTTTCGGATGGGAATGGCTCCAACCATTCCGTCCGCTAGACAATTGGTAAATCACGGTCACATAACTGTCAACGACCGTGAAGTCAATATCGCCAGCTATCAGTGCAAGCCTGGTGAAGTGATTGCAGTGAAAAATAGAGAGCGATCGCGCACAATGGTTGAAGCTAATCTCAAAGACCCGGGCTTGGCTCACTTGCCCAGTCACTTGGAATTTGATAAGCAAAAACTGGTTGGCAAAGTTAACGGCATTGTCGAACGCGAATGGATTGCTCTTCAGATTAACGAACTGCTAGTGGTGGAATACTACTCGCGGCAAGCTTAATTTATTAGTCATCAGTTGTTGGTCATTAGTTATCAGTTGGTTGCTAGCAGAATAATTAATAATTGGGTAGGAACCCAGTTATTGATTAATTGCTACTGAATAGTAAGGACTAAGGACTGAGGACTAAGAATTCATAATTTTCTACACTCCCACCCCCTAAAAAGGGATGGGATTTTTTGAAGGTTTCGCTTGTTAACTTCCTTGAGTTGCCATTTGCTCAGACGACACCTGCCTGATGGCATTAAATGATGTCCCAGCCTCAAATTATTCCATTAAAAAGTTTCTTCTCCGGTTGGTTCTTGGTGGACAAGACCTCGCTTTTGAAGGCGATAATTCGCTACAACCGGGTAAACAACACCCCGTATCCGATTGATCGCACCTACTGGACGATGAACTGCTAAGCCGTTCCAGGGAGAATATCTCAGGTTTTCGTTGAAATCAGATTGTTTTTCATAATCAATAATCTGATGCTTGACTGTGAGACGACCTACTCTCAAGAATGGTGAGTCCTGTTCTTTCCAGACATTGATGCCATCGTCGATCGGCATTTTTAGGCTCGTTTGGAACTGGATGCCAAAATCCCACCAGTATTGGGCATCAGGTTTCGCCAAGGCTTGAATTAGATCATTCCGGTAATAATCGTCTGGTTGTTTGGGATCTAAACCCAAGGCTTTAGCGCGATCGACAAAGGGAAATTTAGGAATTCCAGGTCGAGATTGTTCTGGAATTATCTCGTGCGGTGGTTCGCATGAAACCGGAGTAAACCCATACTTAATTACAGCAGGATATTCGACAGGAACTAGACCAGGCTGGGAGGGATCGAAATCGGGACTGAGACCCAAAGCAGAGGGTGAACCGCTCCAATATTTTGCTGTTAGCAAACTCTTCGGAGTCCGGCTACCCGTAAGCGTTGACACCGCTAGAAAGTGTCTGGGATGTCGCATTAGCCACTTTTTCAATGTATCTGGTGATTCAACAAGAGCAGAAAAAAAGCCGTAGTAGTCTTTGATGGTTTGGCTCACAAATATCTCTGAATTGTGAACAATGATGTCCTGGGTTTTTGACTCGTGGCTTTGTGTGAGTCGTTCCCCTTCCACCCCCATCACTTTCACTGAAATTGAGCGCGAATCTTTGGCGTAATCATTGGCTACTTTGGTAGCCCCGTTAGCAAATCGCAACCAAACAGGATATTTTTTGGGTTTTGCTAGCAAACCTTGCTTAATGGAAATCGCATTGAGTTGCGAAGCAGTTAACGAGGCGCGTTTGCCCAATTCCCGTTTAATCGCTTCCTCATCAAAATCAAAAATTTCCAGAGTTCCTTTAACGCAAGCATGAGTTTTGGCGTGAGTATCTCGCAGCGCCCGATCCTTATCCCCGTAAAGATTATCCATCCGAAGCTTGGCCTGCTCAACCAAAAGATCGTAGTATTTGCGTTCGTCCTGTTCGGGATATTCTGTAAATAACTTCTTGCTCATAAATAACCTTTTAAAAGCTAATTGGGGCGATAATGGTTGGCATTTTTCCCTCTCTAATACCAATTCTCCCTCTTGCAACAATCATGAGTGTTGGGCGAGGTGCAACGGAGGGTTGTTTACGCTCACCCTGTAAGGTGCGTCGCTACGAGATTGTCGCTCTTTTTTAGGATTTAAAGGTAGCGACGCACCTTACAGCTAGTGTTGCAAGGCTCCTTAAGCTGGTTTCCAACCCTCATTATAAAAAGAAACTCTGTACTCTTTACCGGGAGTAACATTACGATTCAACACCTGCGAGAGGGTCTTGGTCTTCCTAATCTCTTCCCAACCTACAGGTGAAAAAGTTTCTGGATTGAAGACATTTTCGGCTAGCAGAGGATTAGTGAAAGCTTGAGAAAAGGCATCAATTCCTATCAGTCGTCCGACTAAAGGAGGTAAGGCTGAATTTGGCCGCAAATCTTCTGCATAGAGTCCAACATACAACTCAATGTTGTCTACGTGACCGTACAATCGTTTCAATTCTTTTTGGACATCTTCATTGCTAGTAATTTGAGTAAAATCAGTCACCCGTGGATACTTACACAGTTCGCGGTAATCGTTATAGCTTCTTAATTTCGCCGCACGACCTACACGAATGCTGGCTGTCTCGGTTGGAATCAGGAACTCAGGCGTATTGAATAAACTCAATTGCGCTGCTGGTTGGGAACAAGTTTCTTCAAACATAGCTCCCAAACCCTTGTTGATAATCATATCATTGTTCCACATCGTCTCCGGCATAGACATTTCTTTGCCGTCATGGATCAGCTTATCGGGCAGCATACTATGCCAACGATAAACTAAAGTAAACTCTACCGACATCCAATTGGTGCGATACCATTTTTCATTATTAAATGCTGGGGGATCTGTGAAAAATTGGAAGTTATAGGGAGTAATGTGGTTGATATAATCCTCTAGCACAATTTTCAGAAACTCTGCCATCACGATATTTCTGGCGGTTTGGAAAAGGCGTTCATCATCCCAAGTTGGATAGTTCCTTGCCAAGAGGTCGCACACGCGATTATGTTCTCTTAAGCTAAGAACGTTGAGCATTACATAGCCCACTTGCACATTTACACGCTCTAACTCTATCCCCATTACAAATAATTTTTGTCTCTTTTGATAGGGGATTTTGTCAGCTTTTTTTTCATTGTCACCGACTATTAGATGGGGAATTCCGTTGAATTCTTCTTTAGGCTGTCCGTTCTCATCATAGTAAAAAGGAGGATATTCTTCGCCATTAATAATTTGGCTTTTTAGCTTTCCTCCTTGATGACACCTCAGCAGCTTAGTAATATTTGCGTTCAACCCATAGACGTTACACAGATCAATTTGGTGGTTGGAACTATTTCTGCGCTGATCCAGTCGATCGGTTCGCAGGAAACTGTCGGTAAACCATTGCACGAAATACGGGAAAATCAGAGAGGATTTGGGCGAGTATTTAGTCTTTCCTCTTTTGCGATACAAGATTTCCAGTTCCTTGACATCTGGAAGATTCTTTTCAAAATTATCTGTGGGAGCTAAATTAACCCCTATGTAGTTTTTATCCGTTAAGGGCTTCCAATCCGTAGGCGGTAGTTGGAGTCCGGAATAAGTGCGATCGTTTAATGAATCCCAAGAGGTGTAGGGAGACATGGCACTAAACGGATAGGG
This sequence comes from Microcoleus sp. N9_A2, assembly GCF_036701775.1. Classification (NCBI taxonomy): domain Bacteria; kingdom Bacillati; phylum Cyanobacteriota; class Cyanophyceae; order Oscillatoriales; family Microcoleaceae; genus Microcoleus; species Microcoleus sp. N9_A2. Next base: position 15,413 of record NZ_JAUBRH010000080.1, read on the forward strand.
GCGAGTTGGAATTTTTAGAATGGCATTGTTAATCAGAGTTTTGTTAACTTTTTTGCTCAGCCCCTCGTTGCTTTGAATGAAGCTCCAAAACGGTTTCAAGTTAGTTAAAAGCAAAGTCTCGATTTTGTTTTTAAATCCGTCTCTTGATGTGTCTCTTTTTGAAGACATAATGGTTTTTCCTTTTGGTTCTTGTAGATTGGATATGGTTTTTCCTTTTGGTTCTTGTAGATTCGATTGATTGCCAAGCCTCAATTCCGGGTTCTTGATCGAGTCTTTTCTATCCTCTTCAATTGGATTTAAGTTTAGATAAAAGCTTTCTAGATTTTTGGGGCGGTAGTCCTTTCGGCTTTCCAAACGCTTGAGCGTGCTTTCATGAAGATCCTCAATGGCATCGCCCACCTGGCGGAACTTGATTCCTGCCAATTTGAAGAACCCAGGATCGTTTTTAAAATCAATTTCATGATTGGGATTGATACCTGTGGGAATGACACTTGGATCGAATTCAAGCCCCAATCCAAGCTTACCGGTTGAATCCAACATCCACTGCAAGGCAGTATCTGATAAACCGCTGTATTCTTCGGTGCCACCGCCGATGCAAGAATGCGATCCTGGAAACCAAACTTGAATAACTCTCTGGTTTTCAACATCAGGATTTTTCTTCATAGGGGTAACATCAAAGATTTCGCGAACTTCGTCGATCGCCACGGCGTGCAACGCATTCTGAATCGACTTATTTAAAGTGGTGTCGTGGAATCTGTACCTTTTCTTGAGCTGTTCGTCATACTTCTTGAAGGCGGGTAGAACAGGAATACCAAGGGCTCCAACGGTGTCGAAACAACCAAGCAAGGCGATGGGGACGCGATCGCCATAATCTTTGCGGTAATCGACTGCTTCTTTATCCTTTGGTTTAATGCCTCGCTTACGGTAAAGCTCGTAAGCTTCAGATGCTCTGGTAATATGAGGGCGGTCTAGGAGACCGGAGCAATGGATCATCCCCGCTAGACTCCTGACTGTGTAAGCACCGCGACTGAACCCGAATAGATAGATTTCGTCACCACGCTCATAGTTGAGAGAAAGAAAACGATAGGCATCTTGTATATTTTTATCGATTCCCAGTCCAGTGGCTCCGCCCAAAATCTTGTTACTGTCCGATCCAACTCCCTCGTCATAAAACACGATCTGCGGAACCCCGTCACTGGCGCTCGATTTCACTGCTTGGGCAAGCTTAATCACATTACTTGGGTAACTACTATTTAGTTGTTGCCAAGTTCCATCACAGCAAACGATCAGACGTTTCATTTTTAGATTCTCTCCTTGCATCTGAAATTTGAGAACGAGCTGTCATTGGTAATCGGTTACAAGAGAATTGCCAATTCCCGTTTTTGTATCGCCTGACGGCGATCGCGGCTAATTTTTTGCTCGAAATTGTTATGTGGCTGGGCAATCTTTAGCTATTTGCATTCTCAGGATATTAGTCCCAAAACACCATCTCGTCTAGTTTCTTGTATTAAAAAGTCAATTTTATTTATATTTATTAACGTAAAAAATGACGTATTGGCCGCACCCATAGCAGATTTGGGCTGTATTTGGGGTTAAAAGTTGTTTCAGTTACTCTCAGATTTTCTGTGATGTGCTTGAAGTTTTTAACAATCTGTGGTTTTTTTTGGTTTCTCGATCGGTAAATTTGTACGAAAATTTCCTAGCCCCGGTTAAATTTGAAACGTCCAAAAGTGGGGACGATCGACCGCAGCGACTGGCTACGAGGTTCTCGCACCAAAATCAAAGGCAGCAAGCCTACCAGCCGCACAGCAGCCGAGAGAGCAAACAGTGCTCCCAAACTCATCCCCGGAAGTTCGGCAAGAAAGCCACCGGCGGTAGTTCCCAAAGCCCCAGCTAATCCCGAAACCGCAGCGGCGATCGCAAAATAAGTCGAAGGTTGCTCGATCGACGCTATCTCCATTTGAATATTGTTACTACACAGCCCGATCGCGCCTAAAGTCGTTCCCCCCAACAAGTGCAGCAGCGGCAGCCACACCCATAGGGCAAACGGGTAATTGCCCGTACCCAACCACAGCAAAGGCGTTATCGCCACCACCAGCCCCACCGCAATTAGCAGGGGGCGATTTCCCCAGCGATCGGCCAACTTACCCCAAAACATCAGCAGCAGTAGATTTGCGCCGCAACTTAAGCTGGTGTAAATCGTTACCAAACTCACATCCAAGCTTAAATTTTTCAGCAGGTAGATATTAAAAAAAGGCGCGCTGAGATTAACAGCAAATGTCCACACACTGAAGTAAAGAATAAACATTAAAAAATTAGAATCTTTCAGCACAGAAGGCACAAAATCTGTTATTTGCTTTGATTTTTTCTCTGTAAGTCTATCGCTCTTTGCATCTTTTTTATATAGCTGCGGATTCACGTCAACCATGAAGAATTGACACCCCAAACTAATCATTCCCGCCAAAACACCCACCAATAAAACAATACCGTAGCCGAAAATTGGATCGGCGCCCCAAGTTGACACTCCCAATCCCATCAGCGGCACTCCCAGCAAAGTGATGAGGCTCACAGCACTGTTGCGAAAGCCAAAATAGCGTCCCCGCAAGCGCTGAGGAACCACAGCAGCCATCCAACTGAACCAGCTAGAATTGGCAAAAGCTGCCAGCACACTAGCTGCTACGACTGTTACCAGCGTCCATTGCAGCAGTTGGTGAGAGTCTGCGTGCTGGGAACCCCAAACAATTGCCACCGCGAGTACCAGCCACAGCAGCCGCGACGCGCCGAATACAAATAGGTTGTACCAGTGGCGACTGGTTGTGCGGTCTGCGATGTAGGCTCCTAGTGGTTGCAGGAGATTTACCACCATAGGAATAGCCGAGAATATACCTATTTCCACGCTGCTCGCGCCGAGTTGCAGCAAGAAGTTGCTCAGCAGCACGCCGGTGGTCGCCGACTCGAAGATAGTGGCAAAAATGCCGTCTAGAGTTGAGGCTTTCAGGGTTGATCGAACGTCTTTTTTGGAAAATTTGAGAGCTGTTTTTGCAGAGAGAACGAGCTGAAATATTTTCGGGTCTACTATTTCTGGAGTCTGAAGAGATAGAGGTTCATTTAACTCTGCAACTGGTTCAACCATAGTCAATCGATTGTAGATTGTAGATTGTAGATTGGAGAATTGAAGTAATAGGGTTAGATAAAACCAGCCCCACCTTCAAGAGGTTCGCTCGAAAGTAGGACTGGCACGTCCGGGTAATTCATATCAATATAAATGACTGGCAATCGCTAGGACATCAACCGCTTGGAAGATATAAATTTGGTAATTGTAAAAAAGTAGGTTGTAGGGCTTAACCAGGAAGCGATCCCAGCATTTCGCCTGCCAAAAATTGCTCGAATTCCGCCTCAAACAAGTTCCCCAAAGGCCAAAACAAATTTCGCGCCCGATCCTCCATTCCGCTCTTAAACCTTTACGGCTAGCTAAATCTATAGAATGAAAGACGATCGACTTGCAGAGTATAGCTGAAGGACGATTTGTACCTAGGGATTGCTGAATAGAACTAGAAGCTATGACTGCCAAGGGTTTCAAGATTTTTAAACACAAAAAAGTGCTCTCGTTATGACGTTTTTTGGCTCAAAATCCTTGGATTTCGGTGGAAAATTGTGGAGTAAATTTGGGAACCCATCTCCGAATCTCCCATTTTTCAAGCTGTTTGGCACCTAGATTCGATTTGTGGGCTTTTTCAGCAAGCCCTACCTAATTCCTGGAATCCGTTTGTTCAGTGCCAGCGATCGCGATCGAGATTCCGGGTTTTTTGTGAAATCACCGACACGTGTCCGTAAGGCTTCGGAGTCGGTTGTTGGCGATCCTCTACGAGGGTTCCGCTAACGCACCTCAAGAAAAGTGTGGCTGCGATCGGCAACTGGTAGGACAAAATTATTACTTGACAAAAATTACCCTAACTGGTGATAATCGCAAACCCTAAAATTAAGCTTAAATGTTTGAGGGGCATCACTGCTACGGCGTAATGTCGATCGCCAGCAAATTTACGGATTCTTGCATTAGATTGTGACAAAAACTCAACCTTTATCCGGGTATACACTGCCAGTATTTGCCTGTGCGGCCGCACTTGCAGGTTTGCGGTGCTTACGCGCAGGTATCCAGTCTGTTGATAGCGTATCAGTAAATTTACTGGAACCGCAAATAACGGCAGAAATTCCGATCGAACAGGCGTCTGTACTCAAAACTGGTACCGCTTTAGGAGTGACTCGCTCGGATCCGGGGGACAATCTCGATCTGACTCGCAATACCCCCGTTTGGGCAATGGTGGAATTGGGGAGAGAAGGAGAGGGGGAACAAATACAGATTGTTGGTGGCGAGGGAATTGGACATCATAAAGCAGGTGGAGGAGCGGCAATCTATGATTACGCGATGCGGCTGTTGCGATCAAATCTGAGCCGAGAACTCGCACCGTCCGAAAAAATTACTGTCACCCTGATTCTGCCGTCTGGGCGGCAACTAGCCACCCGCACTTCTAACGAAGCTTTCGGGGTGGTAGAAGGACTTTCGCTGCTGGGTACAACTGGCATTTCTCAACCCCTGAGCGCCCCTGGACAGTTGGAACTTTACCGCGAACAACTGCAACAAAAAGCCGAACTGTTTGACTGTTTGGTTTTCTGCATCGGCGAAAACGGTTTGGACTTGGCGCGACAACTGGGGATTAATCCCTCTAGGCTAGTCAAAACCGCTAACTGGCTCGGCCCGCTGCTGGTAGAAGCAGGATATCAGGGCGTGCAGTCAATTTTGCTCTTTGGCTATCACGGGAAACTGATGAAATTGGCTGCAGGAATTTTTCACACTCACCACCACCTCGCTGACGGGCGCAGGGAAATTCTCACAGCTTACTGTGCTAAAGCTGGAATGCCTGCCGATGCGTGTTCCGCAATTTTTGCGGCAGCGACAGCCGAAGAGGCTCTCGGGCAACTGCGGGCTTTGGACGCCGAGTTTGGGAGCAATTGGGTCGATCGAATTTACGGCGACATCGCCCGACAAATAGACTTGCGGTCATCGGATTGCATTTTTACTCACACTAACTTGCACATCCCCGTGGGCTCGGTGATGTTCGGGCGCGATCGCAAAATTATTGTTAAAAGTGAAATAGGAGATACATTTTTGACCCAAATTTGTTAATGTAGTGTGAATATCCCTGAATTCTGTTTAAAACATCGCTCAGGGATAATATTTAACAAGTAATAATTCTTTGTCCCTAGACCTTAATTATACTAGGTTGCTTGGGGACGCAGTTTTTGATGCCAGAGTTTAATTAATTAATTAGGTAGGGTAAGGATTGAAGTAAATCTATGCTTGCCCTACCTAATTAATAGACTACGAGCGCTGACTGCAATCTAGTATAAATAAGATTTATTCCTAGCGACTAATGCTTGCTCGCCTTCCTCAGTCTTGTAGTGAAGCCGGGACAAATACCTCCCCTACTTTCTGCCCAATTAGCAATTAGCAATTACGCAATAACCGTGACTACTCAAATAAAAAATGAATCAGACCTCACAAACTTTTCTCTGGGGCATATCGATCGCCAGACGATCGTGATTCTCGACTTCGGTTCGCAATATTCCGAACTGATTGCTCGTCGAATTCGTGAAACTCAAGTATATTCAGAAGTTATTTCTTACCGGACTACGGCAGAACAGTTAAAAGCTATCAATCCTAAAGGAATTATTCTTTCAGGAGGCCCGAGTTCTGTATACGATGAAAAAGCACCCCACTGCGACCCAGAAATTTGGAATTTGGGAATACCGGTGTTGGGAGTGTGTTACGGGATGCAGTTGATGGTAAAGCAGCTCGGAGGCACGGTTGAGCGGGCTAAGTTAGCCGAATACGGCAAGGCATCGCTATTTATTGACGATCCTACGGATTTGCTGACAAATGTCGAAGAAGGCAGCACGATGTGGATGAGTCACGGAGACTCCTGTACTGAGCTGCCGACGGGTTTTGAGATCCTCGCTCACACGGACAATACTCCGTCTGCTGCTGTTGCTCACCACGAGAAAAATTTGTACGGGGTTCAGTTTCACCCAGAAGTAGTTCACTCGATCGGCGGAATAGCTTTAATTCGCAATTTTGTTTACCACATTTGCGAGTGCGAACCGACTTGGACGACCGCTACTTTTGTTGAGGAATCGATTCGCGAAATTCGAGAGCAAGTGGGGGATAAACGAGTTTTGCTGGCTCTATCCGGTGGTGTAGATTCTTCTACTTTGGCTTTCTTGCTGCACAAGGCGATCGGCGACCAACTTACCTGTATGTTTATCGACCAAGGGTTTATGCGGAAGTATGAACCAGAACGGTTGGTAAAATTATTTAAAGAGCAATTCCACATTGACGTTGAATATGTTAATGCTCGCGAACGCTTTTTAGCTCAACTTGAAGGGATAACCGATCCTGAAGTAAAACGCAAGCGGATAGGTCACGAATTTATTAACGTATTTGAAGCCGAATCGAAGCGTCTGGGCCCCTTCGACTACCTCGCCCAAGGCACTCTTTATCCTGATGTGATTGAGTCGGCTGACACTAATGCAGACCCGAAAAGTGGCGATCGAGTTGCTGTTAAAATTAAAAGCCACCACAACGTCGGCGGTTTGCCGAAAGATTTGCGATTTAAGCTGATTGAACCGCTGCGAAAACTGTTTAAGGATGAGGTGCGAAAAGTCGGCCGGTCGATCGGGCTTCCCGAAGAAATCGTGAACCGACAACCTTTCCCCGGCCCGGGATTGGCGATTCGGATTATAGGAGAAGTTACCCCAGAGAGACTAAATATTTTGCGGGATGCTGACTTCATTGTTCGCCAAGAAATCAACCGGCACGGATTGTACGGTGAACTTTGGCAAGCTTTTGCAGTTTTGCTGCCGATTCGCAGTGTAGGCGTGATGGGCGATCAGCGCACTTATGCTTACCCGATCGTCTTGCGATTTATTAAGAGTGAAGACGGGATGACGGCTGACTGGGCGCGGGTTCCTTACGATTTGTTGGAACTGATATCGAACCGGATTGTGAATGAGGTTAAGGGGGTGAACCGGGTGGTTTACGATATTACTTCTAAGCCGCCGGGTACGATCGAGTGGGAGTGATTTCTAGTTAGCGATTAAGTAGGCGGACAGATTTTTTGGTCTGTCTACTTAGGATCGCGAATTAAATAACTTACAATTTTAATTGTTATTGTGGGATGGGCGTCCCGCCCATCCTTTTTGGACGGGCGGGACGCCCATCCCACCAACTTGTGGAAGTTATTTAATCCCGCATTCCTTATTTTGATTTTTGATAAAAAGTCAACAGTCGTTACTTGTTGACAAGTAGTTGAAAAAGAGGTAGTTCTTCCTATGAAGGTCTGAAACTTTTGCACAGCAGGAAGTTAAGACTCGTGCAAGACGAAAATTATCACGGTGTGATAGTCAAAGGGCCGAATGTGGGTTCTAATTGTTCCACCGCTGCATTGGTTTCAATGTTGTGACTTCGATCACTGGTAACACGGACTTGGTTCACCGAATATTTTCAGTATTATCACGGAAAAAAACCAGCACCATCACTTGCTCTTAGGAGAAACCACGAGATGATTAAGGTGTCGAGTTCAAAACAATCCCATGTCTCCAGTTAATCTTCTCCCCGGCGCTATCAACGAATTAATCGCCACTGTCACCGATACTCACCGCGTTACCAAGGCTGACCGCTACGGCATGATGGCCGCCATCCTTGATGAGTCCATCAGTGAAGAAGAACGTGGCTCACTCGATCGTCTGATTCGCTCCCTGGTCAAAGGTCGGATTCAAGTCAGTGATGAACTCTCCATCGTCTCGTAAGCAGAAAGCTCGTTGAGAACTCGACACTCTAAAAGAGCTTTCGATTGGGAAAGTTTAGACCATTGAAATACTCACCGGTCTGAAGACGCGGTGATTCTTGACGCTTCATCGGGATCTGCTAACCGTTGCTAGTCTGACAATCCCGAGCGCGCCCGTTTTGAGTCGTGGCGATTCCCCATCCCGACTTTTTGTATCATTCTTGAAGCATTTTGATCTCTATCTTGCTCAGTACCACAACTGGGACAAAGCACTGAACGAACAGACAAATCGATTTTACCCCATTTAAAACCACAGTCCGC
>NZ_JAUBRH010000081.1:0-23449 GCF_036701775.1 Microcoleus sp. N9_A2
ATGTTTCCTATTTTATGACACTTTGTGTACTCTGCTTACTTTTTTTTCTCTGCTACCCCTACTTATTGAGCGGATACCATTTGGGCTTATTTTTATTGGCTTTAATCCTTTCCGGTGTAATGGCACTGAGCCATGTGTCCGCAGGATCGACAGCGCCCTCTGACATAGGAGTAATGAGGGTGACTGAGTTGAAATCCGCTGAAATTGATGGCATCCGATTTGAAAGCATAATGCCAGAGCCTGTATTGACCATCCCCAAAAAACAACCTGACACTTCTGGTGTAATCACGCTCGGCCATGTACCCAGAGTGTTAGCTGGGGCTGTTGATGCGGAACAGGGGAGGGAAACTGAATTGACATCCTTTGAATCAACACATAGCAATATCGATAGCAATGCAGTTGAAAGAAATGGTATTCGGTTGGAAATTTTAGTACCAGACCGGGTATGGCGCATACCTGAAAAACAAGATGCTACTACTCCTGTTCGGATCGGTTTTCAAATTACAAACGACACACCTTACCCCATTCGCTTTCCTCCACTCGATCCCCTGCTGGTATTTCCACTAGCAATAGTAGATGCTGATGGTAATTTATTACGGCGATCTGGGGGTAGAGGTATGCTTCTCAACTCTCCGCAACTGGCTTGTCCCTTAGTTCAACCACGAGAAAGTCTAACCTTTTTCTTGAAAGCGGAACTTTTCTGGCAGAACAATCAGCTTCTCTTCGGAGGCAATGATGGATTGGGTGGCGGATGGACTTTCGATATTGGGTCTGGTAACTATCAAATTAGGTTGACATACGTCAATTTTAGACCAGTATTATTCTGTGATGAACCCCAGATATATGAATACAAATTAACACAAGGGATTTGGACGGGTCAGATGGTAACACCCTTTGTGAAGTTCCGCGTCGTCCAGTCTGAATCTAAATAGAACTTAAGAGCCAATTTTTACTCGATTTCAAGCCGAGACAGATATTTCCTACCCCATAATCAGGAGTTGTCAAAAATGAAATTATCGCAACAGTGGATAATTTTATTAAGTTCGCCCTTGCTAATTTTACTCACAGGTCGAGCCAGTTTCGCGTTTTCTTTCACAATGCCATCCCAACCACCAGAACCGATATGCACTTCTCCAAACTCGCCTTACTGTTTATCAATATCTCATACGGAGCCGGGTGTTGGTACTGTGACTGTCTCTACTACCTCAGTCTCAGAACTTCCACTAGGCGGCACCAATGATTTTTTTAACCTGCTAACGTCATCTGTTTGGGCACAAAAGGGTTGGACGTTTAACAAGGCGCAACCTGTAGGGTCTTTAACAGGTAGGTTTGATAGGCGTTGCTGATTCACGGTATGAATTCCCTTTTCGCTTGAAGTTACAAAACTCACCCTCCGAGGGTTTATAGCAATTGCGAAATCTTGAATTCATACCTGTATCCAGCAACGCCGGTTTGATATTGGGGTTTATGCTCCCTTTATTTTTCTTAGTGACCAAGAAACTGTTGGGGCTGAAATACAAGTTCTTTATAACCCTGGTGTCGGTCTAGATCCAGTAGGAAGTAACGTCCATTTTATCCAACGGGTAGTTAACAATCATGCTTATACCGTTACCCTACAGGGAGTTATCAAGCAACCGCCGGGAACTCCTGACGATAAAATTGATACGGTACTAGAGCAAACTCAACCAGGTTTTATCGACCCCCTAAAACCAACATTTAACCCTTTTTACGACACCTATGGTCAGGTGAGAAGGCTTCCCGACCAAAGAATTCTTTTTGTGGATACTCCATCTCGAGCAGATATCTATTATAACAACAAAAACTGGAGTGCAGAACTTTATCTTGCTGAGGTCAAAGATCCCATTAATAACCCAACTCAAGTGACAATATATAATGGGATATCATGGGGCTGGAAAAGCATATTTATTCCTCCTAAAACTTCTAAAAAGTTTTCCGACAGCCTCGCCTCCGGTTTTGAAGTAGACCGTTTTAACCTTTCTGACCTTACTCCAGGTTCAAAATATATAGCCTGGACAAACAACGACCTCCCCTCCAATCGCTGCAACCCCAACACATTCTTAAGCACTGACAATGACTCAGGTTTTCAGCTAGGATTTGACGACGACAGTAGCCCTGTAGGAAATGGCTTTGCCTCCGCACTAACTGGTACTGTGGGCAGTAGCGGCAATATCAACTTCGATGTCCGTGCTGCTGGTGGAGGTGCTCGCGGTCAAGACACAGGCAATTACGAGCTTTTTGTTGATGTTTACGACCCACAAGAATCGCCAGATTTTAGCGTAGCAACTAGCGGTGGCGGCGGCTTCGGAAAAGAAATGCGCGGCCTGACACAGCAAAACCCCATCCTTCCCAATTCTATCCAAAATGGCTGGCAAGTCTTCAACAAAGTTCCCGGCTGCCGCTGGTTTGACCCTCCAACTACTTACGGCTTTGAATTCCAATCTCAGGAAGACACTTTATTTACTGAAATTCTCGATTTTCCTGCGGGCGATGACCAGGAATTTACTGTTGCAGTAGGAGATTCGATCCTCGGTAATTTCAGTCCGGGAGATAAATTAGACTTTGTTTCTTTATTGGGTTATCCAGTAGATAATTTTAGAATCACTGGCATTGATTCATTATTTGGTGAGACAGCAGAAACAGCATTTCCGATTCAATTAGCTTTTAAGGAACGGGAAGGAAGTTTCAAGATGCGGCAAATTCCCAAGCCCATTGATGCGGAAGCTGTACCGGAACCTGGGAGTATTTTGGCGGCTAATGGAATGCTGCTGTGGTTCGCTGGGATACGCCATATTTTGCGGAAAAAGCGACAGGTTGAATAAATTTTATAGAGCCTAATATCCCGACCGGGGCGGGTTTTTGAGATTGTCAATTATTAGCAGATATTGTTGGTGAACCCGCCCTTACAGGAATCACTATCGAATGAACAGAAGATTCTGCGATTGCTTCGATTCGCTGGCAATGACACAAAGATCCCAATAACACAACTATCTTTCCGATGAAAAATCTTTATACTCTGCTATATGCTTTCAGCCTCATTCTCATCAACCCTTGGGGAGGCAGCCGCGGCGAAATTTGGACGCAATCTAAAGTTTTTGTTGTCCTGCTGATTGTGCTTTCAAATTTATCATTTTTATGGGAAGAAAGGAAACTTTTAACTTTTTCCCGGCAGTGGAAAGTCTGCCTGATTTTGTGGGGATTTTTTTTGACTGTGGGAGCGATTTCTACCGTAAAAAGTTCTTTTCCGGAGCGTTCTTTTTGGGGACAAGACCAAATGGGAGACGGCTGGCTGTACTGGCTGTTAATTGCTATTTTTTCGCTGAGTAATAGGTTGCTACTAAAACTTCATCCCGAACTGTTTCTCTCTCAAATGCGGGGTTTGCTGATAGGAGGTGCGGTTGTAGCTGTTAGCGTTTTTGGGCAAGTTGTCAACTGGCAAATTGATTATACTGCTACTTCCGGTCAGCTTGTCGCTAATGATGTTTTGGCTAGTACGATTTTTAGAGGACAGCAGCCGATCGCACTTTTCTCGCACCGCGGCCACGCAGCTATAGTATTGGCTCTGACAGCCGTTATTTGTGCCGTAGCTTGGAAGCGGAAATTAATTAGTGATCGCACTTTTACTCTCGCTTTATCTCTCATTCTCCCCGCTTTGCTATTTACCAACACTCGCACAGCAATTTTATCTTTAATTATATCACTATCTTACTTGTTGGGACGGCAATATTACAAACAATTAATTCCCGCTTTTGCGATCGGCTTAGTGGCAATTAGTGCGATGACTTTTACTAGACCTCTGGACTGGAATCGGGTATCTGTTGCACAAGTAATGTCCAGCCGATCGCCCTTGTGGGAACTTGCTGTGCGCGGGATTCAAAAACGGCCTCTCTTTGGCTGGGGTTTTAACGGATTTGGCATCGCATATCCTTTTGTCGCCCATCCCAATCAGGTTCCTGAAATTGTGAATTTAGGTCAGTTTTCTTATGATTATGTTGCCCCAAACGGACAGATTCGCACTGAAATAATACTGAGTTATAAAGCTCACAATTGGATTTTAGATACTGCTATTTCTACAGGCATTCTGGGTGCGATCGCTAGTTTTGCTTTGTGGGGATATTGCTTGCACTGTGCGATCGCGCCCCCAAATACCGACATAGCAGCAGTGGCGATCGGCTATTTAACTTTCATTCTGCCTTGGTTTGAGTGCGCTCAATACGCGCAGGTGCTTTGGTTAGCGCTAGATGCTCCGAATCGAGTTAAGAGAGTCCAAAACTCTCAATCCTGCAATAATAGTCGGCTTTTCTCTTGCACCCACCGCTAACAAATGATAGTATTATAAGTCTGCCTGCAATTAAAACCTCAGCCAACAATTAAAAATCGTACCCGTAACAAAAACTCTTAAAAAAATTAGATTGCCAAAAAAGTTACGGCCGATACTCCACATCTGGGGCTGATCCCCCAAGTCCCACTCCTATCGGTAGCGTTTTGATACTTGTATCTGCCTGAGTCGGAAAACTCAGTACAAATTTTTGCCTCGTAATTTTTAGCTCAAAGGATTAACATATAAGGGTGACAGAACATTATCATCCCCTAAACTCATTAAAAGGTGGCCATTGGTTCAAGCTGATCTGTGGGGCGAGCTTTCAACACCTGCCTGCGGTACGGAATCTCACCTTGGCTTACACCTTAGCAGGCGCTGACTGTATCGATGTCGCGGCAGATCCCGCCGCCGTCGCCGCAGCGAAAGAAGCCCTACAAGTGGCCAGCGAATTACAGGCAAGAACTCAAAACCGCAGGTTTGGCGGCAAAGGGTTGCCGTTGCTGATGGTGAGTTTAAACGATGGGGAAGACCCGCATTTTCGCAAAGCCGAATTCAACCCAGCCGATTGTCCGGCGGACTGCTGGCGGCCGTGCGAAAAAATATGTCCAGCCGAAGCAATAGTTTTTCAGAGTGCTGGCAGTGGTTTTTCCGGGGTGATAGACCAGCAATGCTATGGCTGCGGTCGCTGTCTGCCGATTTGTCCGAGCCAACTGATTTATACTCGTTCTTACGTGTCTGCTCCCGGCGCGATCGCACCTTTAATCTTGCAATCCGGTGCGGACGCCCTAGAAATCCACACGCAAGTAGGCAGAGAGGCAGATTTTGCGCGACTTTGGTCGAGCATAGCTCCTTGGGTCGCTCAACTCAAGGTAATAGCAATTAGTTGCCCCGATGGAGACGGTTTGATTGATTATTTGCGGACACTCTATCAAATAATTTCCCCCCTTCCTTGTCCCCTAATTTGGCAAACAGACGGTAGGCCGATGAGCGGAGATATCGGAACAGGAACTACTAGAGCCGCGGTGAAACTCGGTCAAAAAGTTTTGGCTGCCCAGTTGCCGGGATACGTGCAACTTGCAGGCGGCACTAATGCTCATACTGTCAGCAAGCTGAGAGCCGAGGGACTGCTGTTGGATGGCGGGAAAAATTTGTCAGTTCCCCCTGTCCAATACATTGCAGGTGTAGCTTACGGCAGCTATGCCAGGGTTTTGCTATCGCCAATTTTAGAACAGTTAGAAACAATGCAGGCCGATCGAGCATTGGCAATTCCAGCAGCAGCCCAGCCAGCAGCCGGAGTTCAAACACCTCGGTTGACTCAGCTCGAAGCCGTCCCAGAACTTCTCTCGGAGGCCGTGAGTTTAGCTTGTTCTCTAGTTTCCCAGCTCAAAGAATTTTAGTCATTGGGAATTGGGCATTGGGAATTGGGAATTGGGCATTGGTACTAATGACTAATGACTAATGACTAATAACTAATGACTAAAAAGTTGAAAACGTCACCGAACACATCGAGGCGAATGCAGATTACAGACGACCTCAACAGATTATTAGAAATCGTGCCAGACGAGATCCGGCAGCCCCTAGAGCAGCACCCGCAGCGCAACAATCTCATTGAGATTGTCATGGATTTGGGCCGCCGACCAGAAGCTCGTTTTCCATCCTTGGCCGAACATCTTTCCCAAACACCGATTTCCAAGGCAGACCTCAGCTATTGCATCGAGCGAGTCGGCCACTTCGGCGGCGACAATCGAGCCGGTATCGAGCAAACCCTGCACCGAATTAGCGCCCTTCGCAACCGCAGCGGCGAGATTATCGGCTTGACATTGAGGGTGGGCCGCGCTGTGTTCGGGACGATCGGCATTATCCGCGATTTAGTGGAAACCGGTCAGTCAATTTTGATGCTCGGCCGCCCCGGTGTTGGCAAAACCACGGCCCTGCGAGAAATTGCCCGCGTGCTTGCCGATGACTTGGAAAAACGAGTGGTAATCATCGACACCTCCAACGAAATCGCCGGAGATGGAGATATTCCCCACCCAGCGATCGGCAGAGCTCGCAGAATGCAAGTTTCCCGTCCCGAACTCCAGCACCAAGTCATGATCGAAGCAGTGGAAAACCATATGCCCGAAGTGATCGTGATTGACGAAATCGGCACGGAACTCGAAGCTTTGGCGGCTCGGACGATCGCCGAAAGGGGCGTGCAATTGGTCGGTACCGCCCACGGGAACCGCATCGAAAACTTGATGAAAAACCCGACTCTGGCAGACTTAATTGGGGGAATCCAAGCGGTGACGCTAGGAGATGACGAAGCAAGGCGGCGCGGTTCTCAAAAGACGGTTTTGGAGCGCAAATCACCGCCAACTTTTGAAATAGCCGTCGAAATGCTCGAACGCCAGCGCTGGGTAATCCACGAGCGAGTTGCAGATTCGATCGACAGTTTGCTGCGGGGACGCGAACCGAACCAGCAAATCAGAAGCGTCAGCGACAGTGGAGAAGTAATTATCGAGCGCGAATCAGTATCTCCCCCCGCGCGGTTCCCAGGGATGCCAGCTTCGGGCGGCCCCGCTGCGGTATCAGCAATGCGGCCAGTCACACCGATTTCTGGGTGGCGGAGTGCCGGCAAAATGGTGCCGATGCCCCCTCAAGGCGAAAAATTCGCAGCAGCTAACAGCGCGCCGGTGGCTCCTGAGACTCGGTATTTCGAGCAACTCCTCGAAGAATCTCTGTCCGTGGAACCAGTACCGCAGCACCGGGGACGTTATTCCCAGAATGTCGGCCCTAACGGCGAAGATTTGCCCCTCCACGTTTATCCTTACGGCATAGCTCGCCACCAGCTCGAACAGGTGATTTCGACGCTGAACCTGCCGGTGCTGCTGACGAAGGATATTGAAAGTGCTGACGTGGTTTTGGCTTTGCGATCGAACGTGCGGAACCAGTCAAAATTAAGGCACTTGGCCAAAACTCGCCAAGTTCCCCTGCACACAATTAAGGCCGGCACTATTCCCCACGTAGCGAGAGCTTTGCGGCGCTTGTTGGACATGGACGACCCCGGCACCCCGGAAGTGGCAGACCTCGCCTTATTCGCCCGCAGCGGTACTTCTGACGAGCTCGAAGCTCTCGAAGAAACCCGCTTGGCTGTCGAGCAAATTGTCATTCCCAAGGGACAGCCGGTCGAACTCCTGCCCCGTTCTCCTAACGTCCGCAAAATGCAGCACGAACTTGTGGAACACTATCACCTGAAATCCCACAGTTTTGGGGAAGAACCCAATCGCCGCCTGCGGATTTTTCCAGCTTAAAGTTGGAGATTAGTGCCTGTGAAGGCCGAAGGTAGAAGGCAGAAGGGATAATTTTTTCCTGGCTTGTGTCTTTTACCTTTTGCCTTTTTCTTTTGAGTAGCTGGCAAGTTTCTGATATGATGTGGTGTGATACTGTTCTTGTTAATGCGATCGGCTAAATTCCCAATTTCTAATTTTTAATTCCCCAATTTCCAATTACCAATACTTAGACTACACGAGCTTACAAGTTCCCCAATTCCCAATATTTCAGCTACGCACTTCCCTTCGGCTTTGCGAACGGCTTTGCGAACGGACGAGCCGCAGGCTAGCAGCTATGCTCAGCACAAACTCAGCACCAGCTCAGTAAAAGTTGCCACTTCCCAACTTATTAAACAAATCTACCTGAGTTGACATGAATGATTCCCTAGTTCAGCTATTTATCAACTTAATTACTACTGAGATTGGAGTGCGAATTAGATCCCAAGATCGAGCTGGTTTGTCTCATAAAATTATGACTCGAATGAGAGAAAAAAAAATTTCAGAACCCGAAAAATATTATAAACTTTTAACCGCCCAAAATTTGGAAAGTAAAAATGAATGGTCAGAATTAGTATTGCTGTTAACAACAAGTGAAAGTTATTTTATGCGAGACAAAGGACAGTTTGGTCTGTTAAAAAAAGTAATTTTTCCTGAATTGATAGAGCATAAAAGAAACTTGCACAAGACCTTGGGAATGCAGCCGACACTGCGAATCTGGAGTGCGGGCTGCTCCACCGGTGAAGAACCTTATTCTTTAGCTATTGTTTTAAAACAATTGATTCCCGATTGGGAACAATGGAAAATATTAATTTTAGGTACAGATATCAATGAAAAAGTAATCAAAAAAGCGCCCCAGGGAGTTTACAGTCATTGGTCATTTCGCTTGGTTGAACCGCAGATACAAAAGCAGTATTTTCATCAGAGGCAAAATGATTGGGAAATTAATCAAAAATTGCGAGAAAGTGTCAACTTTAGCTGTGTAAATTTAATCACAGATGAGTTTCCTAATATTTACCAAAATATTTATAACATCGACTTAATTTTATGTAGAAACGTTTTTGTTTATTTTGAACATAAATATATTTCACTGGTACTGAAAAAATTTTCCAATACCCTGAGACCTGGAGGATATTTAATGACCGGTCACGCTGAAGTTTACGGTCAAATTATGAACGAGTTTCAACCCAAGATTTTCCCCGAGTCGTTGGTGTATCAGCGTCGGGATGCAGTAATGGAGGAATGCTCTCAAATAGAGTCTAGGGTTGCGACGGTAGGGGAAGCCAACTCGGCATTTCGGGAATTCCCCAAAGCAGATACTATGGGCGATTATAGTGGTGAGTTGCTAACTGGGCAGACGATGCCACCTAGTTTTACTACTAACAGCAATTTTCCAGAGATACCGCCCGTATTAAACACAAGTAATCCGCTGGGGAAGATGCTGCCCTCTCGCTATCTGGAGGACGGCTTGCCGAACAATGCCGTGTCAGTTACACAAAAAATAATAGCAGAAACTACTCCAAATAATACGCCTCAAATGCTAATATTAGAGGCTAAAAAATTATTTAAAAATCAATATTATGCTGAGGCAATTAACAAGGCACAAGAGGCCATAGACTTGCAGGGACCTAATTTTGAAGCTTATTTTTTAATCGCTAAAGTTCAGGCAAATGCCGGCAATTATTCTCAGGCAATAGAATACTGTAATAGAGCCAGAAAAGTAGAGCCTGGATCAGTATATACTGATTATTTACAAGCTCAAATTGCTGAAGAACAGGGGCAATTGGAAACAGCAAAAAAATTATTAAAGAGGACTATTTATATGTGTCCCTCTTTTGTTTCAGCTTATATAGAACTAGGGAATATATACAATAAAGAAGGTCAAGTAAAAAGAGCTCTTAAAATGTACAATTCATCTTGTGAAATCCTGAAAGCACTACCACCAAACACTCCCATAGATTCACAGGAAAAAATGACAGCTAGTCAAGTGCTGATGAATGTTAAAAAAAAAATTGTTAAAATTATACAGTAAAGAAACTGTACACTAAAATATGGAAACTAAACCGTATCTTATCTTTGAACATAACGGTTTTCTCTGCGGTATAGAAGCCTGCTACGTTCGGGAAATTTTCTTTCTGCCGGAGTTGACAGCAATTGCAGAAGTACCTCAAGATATTGTTGGGGCGATCGACCTTCGGGGCGAAATTCTGCCCGTGATGGATCTGAATCTCCGTTTTGGATACGCTTGGCAGGAGTATGCTGTGACAGATAGTACGATCGTCATCGAGTGGCAAGAATCCAAAGTCGGTATAATTGTCAATCAAGTTCGCGAAGTTAAGGAACTCTCAGAAGATGCCATCACTCCGCAGCTATCTTACGGGCGAGAGAATTCTGAACCCTCTCATCATTTTGTAGCTGGACTTGCCCGCTGCGAAGCCGATATTATCATGCTGCTGAATCTCGATCACTTAATTCGATATTCTCCCGAAAAGTCAGAAGAAAGCTGGCCTGTTTCTCCAAGCAATGCAGGTAATCAAGAAACAGCGGGTGAGGCAGAGACGGAAAATTTACACTCGCAAATAAGTGCAAAATTGTTAGGCAAAAATCCTACAGTTTTGAGCAATAGTCACGTTTTTTGCCCGCAGGCTACCCCCGAAGACAAAGCAATTTTTCAATCGCGGACTAATAATTTGAGGCGGCAAGGCGAGGGGGAAAATGATGCTGCAATTAATATGTCTTTGGCGGTGTTTGTTTTGAATGGTGAATACTTTAGTATTCCTTTGGATCTAGTGCGCGAATTTACTGATATTAAGCAAGTAACTCCGGTTCCTTGCACTCCCAATCGCATAGTGGGAAATATGAATTTACGGGGAGAAATTGTGACGCTAATTGATATTCGCAGTGTTTTAAATATGTCTTTAAATATGTTGGAGACTGCAAATTATATCTCTAAGGCGATCGTTGTTGAAGTGGCGGATTTAGTCGCTGGTATAGTTGTTGACGAAATATTAGATATTATATACTTAAATGTGTCGGAAATGGCGGCTGTTCCGGCAGCACTGCATTCTGCCAACCGCGAATATCTACGGGGGACAGCTATTTACGGGGAAAAAATGATGGCTATTCTGAACTTGCAAAAACTTCTGACAAAAGGAGGATTAGTTGTTGATGAAGAGGTTTGAATCAAATCAAGAACAGGACTTACGCAAAGCCTATGTATCATGAGTCAAGTGAAGCATCTGGCTTGATACTTTATTTCCTTCGCAATCCCGATCCAACGTACAGATCAGGACTGGTAAGGATCGGGACTCAGCATGAGAGAATTATCTTGAAATGCGTCCAGGACTAAAGAAGTTAGTTATACCAAATTGGCTTTTAAAGCGCTATTTGACAAAAAAATCTAATTCGTGTATGCACTTGCTTAAATTAAGGAGAAAAATATGTTTTCTAAAATAAACAACTTAAACATTAGAAACAAGATGCTGCTCGGATATCTAGCGCCAGCCGCTATATACTTAGGGTTTCCCGTAGTAGTTGTCGCTACTACACATCAGGTGTTGAAAACTTTCCAAGAAACAGAAAGGGTACAGCACGTACTCGGAGAAACAACTAATATATCCCTAGGTGCGGAGCAAATGGTACGGGGGCTACGTGGGTATTTAATTAATAAAAATAATGATTTTTTAACTGATTTTCACACAGGTGCAGAGTGGGCTCAGCAGTCGGCGGATAATGTAGCGCCGACCGTTAAAGATCCCGAACAGAGAATTCGTTTGCAGAGGATGCAAAAGCTAGTCAAGCAATATTATGAGGGTTGTAACGAAGACATTGTTCGCTTAGTGCTGCAAAATCAGACAGCGACAGCCATCGCTGTATTTAATACAGGCAAATACAAAAATGTAGTGAATGAATTTTTGAAAGTGAACCGGGAATTTCGGGAAACAGAATTAAATCTGGTTAATCAAAAAACGAAAATGACCAAGGAAGCTTTAAGCGTTTTGGTATCGACGCTGCTGGTTGGTTCGGTGCTGTTAGTGCTGTTTGGTACGGGTATGGCTTGGCTGATCTCGTCAGGAATTGTTGCAACTATCGAGAGCGCAATTAGTTCTATCGCCTCTTCTTCCACTGAGATTGCAGCCACCGTGGAAGAACAGGAACGCATGGCAAGTCAGCAAGCAGCTTCAGTAAATCAAACTACTACTACAATGGACGAATTGGGAGCATCTTCAAGGGCGACATCACAGCAGATCGAAACCGCCGTCGTTCAAGCAATGCAAGCTTTGAATTTAGCGGGAGGTGGCACAAAAGCTGTAGAACAAACTTTAGAAGCAATGGCAAGTCTGAAAACTAAAGTTCAGGATATCCAAGGACAAATTATAAAGTTGAGCGAACAAACAGATCACATTGGTAATATCTCAACTGTTGTTAGCGATTTGGCCAATCAAACTAATATGTTAGCACTCAATGCTGCTGTTGAAGCAGTGCGGGCGGGAGAACACGGCAAGGGGTTTGGCGTGGTGGCGTCAGAAATTCGCAAACTTGCCGATCGCAGTAAAAAATCAGGAACACAAATTAATCTATTAGTTGCTGATATTCAAAGGGCGATTAACTCAACGGTAATGGTGACAGACGAAGGGACTAAAACTGTGGAATCTGGCGTGAATATTGCCTCAGAAACTGCAGCAGCATTTGCAGGAGTTGCCAATGCCATTAACAATGTGGTTTTGAGTTCGCAGCAAATTTCGCTGAATGCCAAACAGCAATTGATCGCGATCGAACAGGTAGTGCAAGCTATGAACTCCCTCAATCAAGCCGCAGCCCAAACCGCTTGCGGTATCAGTCAAACTAAAGTCGGTACTCAAAAACTGAATGAAGCGGCCTTAGATTTGAAAGCAGTTTTGTAGGAGATCAATGAATTATGAGTAGTTCCCCAAAAAAGCCAAATATATCCTTAAGAATTAAAGCAATTGCTTTGGCGCTCGGCCGCGGTACAATTCCAGTGATATTAACTGGAGTAATAACTTGTTTTGGGGCCAATCAGAACCTAATCTCAAATCAGCAGTGTAGTTAGTTGTTATTTGTGAGTTATTATTTGTGAGTTATGAGTTGTTATTTACTACCAATTCCCTATTACCTATTACCTATTCCCAATGCCCTATACTTCTGCTACGCGAGCGTACAAGTTCCCAATGCCCTATACTTCTACGCGAGCGTACAAGTTACCAGTAACCAATTCCCAGTAAACAATGATTAACAAATTTCTCAAAAAAATGCAGCACCGACTGCTGCTGCTTCTAATCTTAAGTACCTTGATTCCAGTATCTCTTGTTGGTTGGTATGGTATTTCTTCTTCCACAGCAGCACTGCAAAAGTTAGCATTAATAACTCTTAGTGACAGTGTTAATTCCACCGCCAATCAAATGATTAACAAGTTTGAAAATCTGAGAGCAGATATTTTGTTTCTCCGCAAAACTCCCCCTATTAAGGGAATTATTAGAACTCAAGAAGGAAATGGAGGAGACAAAAACACTAATGCAACTTATAAAGAGTGGGTTGAGCAAATGCAAGTCACATTTTTGTCCATGATGGAAGCTAAGCCATATTATATGCAATTGCGTTACATAGATCACAAAGGTAAGGAGATCGTGCGCTTAGATTCTGACGGCACAAATATCAACGTTATTCCAGATTCTCAACTACAAAATAAAGCAGACACAGATTACTTTTCGGCAACTATGAAGCTAAAACCAGGAGAAGTCTATGTGTCTTCCTTAAATCTGAATAAGGAAAGGGGGAGAATAGAAATTCCTTACAAGCCAACAATTCGCTACGCAACTCCAATTTTTAATCCCAAAGGAGAAAGAAAAGGCTTTGTCATTATTAATGCTCTGGGTAGCACTCTGATCGATATGGTTAAAAATTTTAATCCTGAACTATCAGACCAATCTTTTATCTTAAATCAAGATGGGTATTATCTGGCTCATCCCAATCCTAAAAAAGCCTGGGGATTTGATCTAAAAACTAACGAAAACATCAAAAATGATTATTCACCAGACATAGTTGCTAAAATACTATTAGGTGGTAAGGGAAATCTTGAAAATAGGGATCTAGTGATTAGCTACCATACAGTTTTACCGAGCAAAGAAAATCCTAATAAATTTTTAGTAATTGTGGATACTTCACCCAAAAGATTGCTCTTTGCTTCTATTGATTCTCTTCACCAAATAGCAGCGCTTATTGTTATTGTTACCCTAGCTGTGGTGCTGGGCTTGGGCGGGTTTTTTATGCAAAAAATTGTTGCTCTGATTCGTGGGTTAATTTACCAAATATCCTCATTTTCACTGCAAATAGAATCTAATATGAACAGGCAAGAGCAAATAGCAAATAGGCAATTTGTCTCGGTTAATCAAACAACTATAACTCTAGAAAATTTGGGCAGATCTTCTCAGCAAACAGCCGAGCAAGCTGAGTCTGTTGCCATTGCCGCTCGCCAAGCTTTAAATCTAGCCGAAGAAGGTACTAAAAAGGTAGATCAAACTCTCAATCAAATGCTGAATCTTAGAGAAGCTGTGGTGGCAATTTCTAAGCAAAATCATCGACTAGACGACAGCACGAGTCAGATTGGCAATATATCGACTCTCGCAAGTTTGGTTAGCGATTTAGCCAGCCAAACTAATATGCTGGCTCTCAACGCCGCTGTTGAAGCAGTCAGAGCCGGCGAGTACGGTAAAGGTTTTGCGGTGGTAGCAAGCGAAATTCGTAAGTTAGCAGATGAAAGCCAACAAGCAGCACAAAAGATTAATGGTATTATTCCAGAAATTAAGGGCGCGATCGACTCAACGGTAAAAGCAACTGAAGATAGTCGCAAAACGGTTGCAGCAGGGGTGAAAACAGCACAAGATACGGCAGAAGCTTTTACAGGTGTGAGGGAAGCTTGCAATCTGGTGTTTGCTAGCAACCAGCAAATTTCTTTTAATATTAAAGAGCAGGCGATAGCGATTCAGCAAGTAGGTGATGCCATGAGTTCTCTGAAGGAATCCGCGTCTCAAACAGTCAGCGGCATTACTCAAGTTAAAATCGGTACTCAACAACTCACAGAAGCTGCATTTAATCTTAAAGAAGTAGTGTAGTCATTAGTCATTAGTCATTAGTCATTAGTCATTAGCAATCGACTGACTATTCCACATAATTATCATTACCAATTACCCATGAGCCATGCTCAATTACCTATTACTCAAAAACATATATGATGATTGAAGATCAAGAACTTCGAGATGTATTTAAAGTCGCTAGTCAAGAACACTTACAGAAACTAGACGATGGATTGCTGTACTTAGAACAACATCCCAGCGACTTAGCTAAGCTAGAACAATTGTTGCGGGAAACCCATTCTCTTAAAGGTGATGCTGGGATGCTGGGCGTAAAGAATGTAGCATCTTTAGCTCATCAAATGGAGCATATTTTGGAGGGTGTCAAGCGGGGAGAAACTCAACTGAATTTGGATATTAGCGATCGACTTTCGCAAGGTTTAGAGGCCATGCGGAAACTCGTTAACGAAGCCGTTACCGGCGAAGATTCCGGCGTTAATACTTTTTACATCCTCGCTAGCATGATGGGTTCTTCTAGTCAGCCACAGCCACAGGCTGCAGCCTCAATAGTAGATCCCTCATCTTCACAAGTACCAGAACAACCGTTGGTAGAACCGCAATTTACTGAGCCTCTTATTCAAGAACTAGAAACAAATGTTGAAACTTCTGAAGTCCTTAACTTAGAGAAAAATTCCTCTTTTTTACCCCTACAATCAAAGCCAGAATTTCTACGGCAAGATCAAAACTTGCCGGTACCTTCTGGGCCGGCAAGTGAGTCGGCTTCGCAGTCGGCAGTTACTGCATCCTCAACCTCATCTTACCGCATTGAAACCATTCGCGTTGCTACTCAAAATTTAGACGATTTAATGACTCAAGCAGGGGAACTTACTGTCACAAAAACTCGGCTAGGACACCGAGTTGCAGAGATCGAACAAATTACAACTTTGTGGGAAGAGTGGAGCCGAGAATATTTTGTAACGAGCTTGAGTTTTGATCGGATGCAAATAGATGAAAATGGTATTAAACCTAACGGTAAATTTAGCCAATTGCAGGATTACTATCAACGTACAGAAGAACGTTTAGAACGTCTCGGAACTTTAGTCAACCGATTGAGAAATCGAGTTTATGAAGATACTGCCAGACTCGAATTAATCGCTGAGGCATTAGAATCAGGAATTCGCACTCTGAGACTGCTGCCTTTGTCTACTATTTTTAATTTATTTCCTCGCACTGTTCGAGACTTAGCGAAACGGGAAGGTAAAGAAGTTGCATTAGTGATTGAAGGAGGCGAAACTACAGCAGATAAACGCATTTTAGAGGAAATGAAAGACCCTTTAATGCACATGATTAGAAATGCGATCGACCACGGTATTGAAACTGTTGCAGAGCGGAAAAAGCTCGGCAAACCTCCCGTGGCTACTCTCCGAATTAAAGGCTATAATATTGCTAGCAATATTATTATTGAAGTTGCTGATGATGGCCGGGGACTAAATCTAGAGAGCATCAAACAAATGGCTGTAAAACGTAATATTTGTACGCTTGAAGAACTGGCAGAAATGACCGATAATCAAGTACAATCTTTGATTTTTACTCCGGGGTTTTCGACCAAAAAATTTGTTACCGAAATATCGGGGCGCGGGGTGGGTTTAGATGTAGTTCGCACTAATGTTGAAGCCCTAAAAGGTAGTATCCAAGTAGAGTCTTTACCGGGTAAAGGATGCACTTTGAGGCTGCAAATCAGCACGTCTTTAGCTACAGCAAATGTATTAATTGTCATAGTTGAAGACATTCCTTATGCTCTGCCAGTAGAGTTTGTAGACACGGCTCAACAGGTGTCTCAGTCTGAGATATTTGCTATAGAAGGTAAGGAAACTATACTTTCAAAGGGTCACCCTCTGTCAGTTGCTCATCTGACAGATTTACTAGAATTAAACAATAGACAAGGGTGGCAAAAAAATCGGTATTTGAGACAGGAAACTGGGAGCGAAACTCTGAGAAAAAATCAAAATTACTTCCTAAATTCAACTTCTTCAAAAATGCCTTGTATTGTTTTGAAAGTTGGGGAGGAAAGATTTGGATTATTTGTAGATGCTTTGATAGACGAACAGGATGTGGTGATGAAACCTCAAAGTCAATTGCTGAAACGGGTGCGAAATATTTCGGGCGCCACAATTCTGGGTACTGGGGAAGTTTGTATGGTACTCAATCCCCACGATTTGATAAAATCTGTACGCCAGCAAGTTTCGTCCCGTGGGGTTTCTGGTGCGCGATCGCAACTTGAGACTGCCAGCAGAAAACAAGTTATACTATTAGCAGAAGACTCGATAGCCACGCGCACTCAAGAAAAGCGCATCCTGGAAGGTGCGGGTTACGAAGTTGTGACTGCGGTAGACGGATTGGATGCTTTCCATAAATTGAAAACTCGCGATTTTGATGCTGTGATTTCTGACGTACAAATGCCAAATTTAGATGGTTTGGCTCTGACTGTTAAGATTCGGGAGCAAAAAGAATACAGTGAGTTGCCGATAATTTTAGTGACATCTTTGGCATCGGATGAAGATAGAAAAAGAGGGGCTGATGCGGGGGCAAATGCTTATATTCCTAAAGGTACTTTCAATCAAGATGTGTTGGTAGAGACACTAAAAAGGTTAGTTTAGTCATTAGTCATTACTCCTTGGTTATTAGGCATTTGTTATTTACTACCAATTAGCAAGGCCGAATATCCAGTGCCCAGTGCACAATTACCAGTGCATAGATGCTGATCAATGCCCAATACTTTGACTACGCGGTTACTGAGCGACTCGTGCTGAGTGTAGCCACTCGCCCTGGGCGGTTTGCCCGCTCAGCTTCGCCGAATGGAAGTAAGTCGAAGGGCAGCACAAGTGCCCTATTCCCCATTCCCCATTTCCCATTCCCCATTCCCCAGCAAACTGATGTTATCGCCCATTAAACTATTGTTAGTTGAAGATTCTCCAGTAGTTACGCTCGTCCTCAAACGAATTTTTGAGTCCTCGCCAGACATCCAAGTTGTAGGAACAGCTTGCAACGGATTAGAAGGACTAGAATTAATCCCCAAACTTCAGCCCCAAGTAATCTGTACGGATTTGAATATGGCACCAATGAACGGGTTAGAATTTACCGAAGAAGTAATGAAGAAATATCCGCTACCAATTTTAGTAATTAGTGCTTCAGTGCAAGCGAATGATACTCAGAATGTATTTCAAGTGTTAAAGGCTGGTGCATTGGATGTTTTTCCTAAACCGATGGGCGGGTTGGTATCAGATTACGAGCGCCTAGCCAGTCAATTAATAGCTAAGGTTAAAATACTCTCAGGAGTTAAAGTATTTACACGGCATCAAAAAACTATGCCAACACAAGATAATAATCAAGTTGTAAAAATTAACCAAGCACCAGTTCCTAATTACAAATTTTCCAACGAAAATGTTAAATCTCCCACTATTAAAGTATTGGCTATAGGGGCTTCTACAGGGGGGCCGCAAGCACTGTACGCAATTATTTCTAAACTTCCGGCTAGTTTTCCAGTGCCTATAATTTGTGTCCAGCACATCAGTGAAGGTTTTTTGCAAGGATTAGTTGATTGGCTGGGTTGTGAATCGAAACTGCCTGTTAAGATAGCTTCTTTTGGGGAATTGCCACAAGCAGGAACTGTTTATTTCCCGCCCGAAAAACGTCATTTAGAATTGGACTCTCAAGGGCGATTTGTTTATTCAGAAGCTGCTCATGCCGAAGGACACTGCCCTTCTGTAACGGTGACATTTAAGTCGGTAGCTAATTTTTATAGTCGGGCAGCAGCGGGGGTTTTGCTGACAGGAATGGGTAGAGATGGTGCTGACGGAATGTTGGCGATCGCCAGACAAGGCGGGTTGACAATCGCTCAAGACGAAGCTAGCTGCATTGTCTTCGGAATGCCCAAGGAGGCGATCGCCCTCGGTGCCGCCCAATATGTTCTACCTGTCAGTGCGATCGCTCCTTTACTCCTGGCAAAATTAAAAATTTAGGACTTACCTCGCAAATTGTGCAGAATGCCCCGCCCCCCGACTTGTTAAAGAAGTCGAGGATCAGAGAGGGCGATCGCAACTTTTTAGTTCATTAATTACTTAAATTACTTCATTAATTACTCAAAACTATTTTTTTTTCTAAGTCCAATTATTTGATTTTGATAAACTTACCAATTACCTCGCGCAACTTATCAGCATCAAACGGCTTAGTTAAATACTCTGTTGCTCCCGCCAAACGCCCCTGTACCTTATCAAAGGCTCCATCTCGCGCTGTCAGCATTACGATCGGCAAATTCTGAAACTGAGGCAAGCTCCGCACCGTGCGGCAGAGTTCCAATCCGTCAATACCAGGCATCGAAACATCCAGCAACAAAACAGAAATTTGTTCGTGATAAATCGTTGACAAAGCATCCACTGCATTGTCGGTTACGAGAACTCGAAACTCTTTGCTTAAGGCTTGTTTAACAAGTCCTTGCATCACGACGCTATCATCAACTGCCAAAATAGTTGGTACTTGACTGCTACTTGCAGACATATTCTTCTCCCTGTTTATTTATAGTTCTTGAAAATACAAAACATACTTCCTGCAGTTATTTTTTGAGAGTTGCCTCTACACAATAATTGTCAACCCCGTTGGAGCGTTAGTTGAAACATTACCCCTCTTTTTTCACCTCAAACTCGAAAAAAGGGATTGGGAGAGTGGTCGATCGGCAATTACAACAGTTGCAAAATGTGCATCCGGGCCCAGAAACCCTAAAAGGTCGAGTTTGAACAACTATTGTTACAAAGTTTAACATCTTACCAATCTTTTGTAATTCATCTCCTAACTGTAGTTGAACTCCCGGCTAAGGCACAGCTCGGTAAGGGACACTGGTATTGTGGCACAAACCCCTGATTTAAATCTACCAGCAAGCCAGCTACCCACGATTAGATAAGTCTGTTAAAATACAATTAAACTGATAAAAAAATTCTAGGTAAGCAATCGTCATATATTTTGGAAAGCTGCTTCCTCCCAACAGAGGCTCTGAGATTTAGAGAGCCGGAGGTATTCAAAAGCATAGTCAACTGGAAGTATAATTTGTATAGTCTTAGATCTGGGCTGTTCTAACTCCGATAACTCAAAAGTTTCCAGATCAGTCAAGAGGTTAGTTTGAATTCGGCGCAAGCAGCCTGCGCCGAAGTTGCGCCCACAGTCTCCCATCACACAATTCATAGCTTGTTTTTCTCTAAAGTATTGAGAAGGGCGGTTGCCAGCAACTAGACGGGCAGTTACACATGATGAAAGCACCCTTGCCTCTTGGTAAAAAAGTGTTCAATCTCCATAACATTGACTTGTATCAGCTTCTCGGCTCTGCTCCAGATGCTTGCTTGGACAATTTGGTCGGTTTGGCAGCTCAAATCAGCCGAACTCCTATTGCTTTCTTGAGCTTGATTGACGGTAATCGCCACTGGTTGAAGTCGCAGTTAGGTATCGATCGAACTTTGGCCCACCGTTACCTGAATTTTTGCGATCGCGCCCTGGATCAAACTCCCGAAGAGTTCACCAAGAGCTCAAACTCAAACTCGGAATTTGACCGGGCAATTTCCCTGCAACAACCGCCAGTTGCTCCCGAATTTGCGATCGAACTCCCTATAAATTCCTTTAAAGAACTGCCTGCCGCCATTGTCCAAGACGCTTCCACAGATGTGAGATTTGGCGAACACCCGCTGATCGTTTTCTACCCCTTCGTGAAATTTTACGCCGGAATCCCAGTAGTCAGCTCTGATGGGCAGGTGCTGGGAGTGCTATCCGTCATGGACTCGGTGCCGCGAGACTTGACAAAAGAAACGATACAAGGTCTGCAAGCTTTGAGCCGGCAAGTTGCGAGTTTGGTGGAGCTGCGCTGGCAATTAGTCAATGCCCAGAAACAGTTGCCAGAGGCAGAAGATATCAGCTCGAACAGCCAGCAAATCTCCGAGTTAGTTCCTGGCTCGAACCCATCCAGCTTGTGTGCGGTGCATACGCCACAGAGCAGCAGGAGAATATACGCAACAAAAAAGCTCCCAACGCTGGGGGAAACAGGCAAATCTCAATATTTGTGGGAAAATTCAGCGGGCATCGGGCGCACGGACGATACCCAACCAATCGGAGAAATTGTTGCCGGCCCTGGGGACACCTCCGATCGCCAACTAACGGCAGCGTCCCTACAAGAGCGAGCTCGCTTGGGATCTCTGCAAGCTAAAGTCGGTGCAGCCCTCGGACAAGGTGGGAAAATATCGCCCATCCTCAACCGCTGCACCGAGGCAATGGTAGATTACCTCGACGCCAAAGAGGCGAGTATCTGGACGTTCAACCCGCAGACAGAGCAGTTAGAATTGCAGGCAGATTCAGGACTCACCATCGAAGGGTGGGAACGGGAAATAGAAGATTGGGTGCGAGCAGAAGCGGGAAAACTCCAAACGGCTCCTGTATGCCTACTGTCGAACCCGTCTCTCTGCGCCATTGCCTATCCGCTGATAGTGGAGGAGCGGCTGGTGGGAGTGCTGGCTCTGTGCAGTAGCGCTTTGGTAAGCGAGGGAGCGCTAGAAGTTCTGGGCTGCATGGCTAACGCCATCGCCGTGGCGATCGATCGCATCACGGCCCGAGAAGAATTGTTGAGCCGCCGGGAAGGCCTGCTGTTCGGTCTCGCCAGCCAGATGCGGAATTCCCTCGACCTCGACAAAATTTTAGATACGGCTGTCAACGAAATTCGCAGCTTGTTGCAGGTTGACCAGTGCTACTTTTTGTGGTACTCTATCTCGCGAGACGGGCAGCCAAGCTTTGCAATCACCCACGAGGCGGCAAATCCCGAACTGAAAGAGCGGCTTACAGAATATCCGATCGAACAAGTAACCCTGCTGGCCGAGAAAATTTGCCACCGCCAAACGCTCCGGATCGGGGACGCGGCAACAGCACTGTGCATAGAACCGCCCACGCGAGATTTTTTGACCAGTCTCGGGATTTTTTCTAAGCTGCTGCTGCCACTCAAGACTCGCTCCGGTCAAATGGGTGCTGTAGTTTGCAACCATTACAGCAGCCACCATTCCTGGACGACGAGCGAAGTGGAATTGCTGCAAGCGGTGGTTGATCAACTGGCGATCGCGATCGACCAAGCCGAACTCTACGCCCAAACCCGCGCGGCAGCCTTAGCCGCCCAAACTCAAGCCCGCCAACTGACGGAAACTTTGCAGCAGTTGCAGCAGAAAGAAGCTCAGCTCATCCAAAACGAAAAAATGTCCTCTCTCGGTCAAATGGTCGCCGGCGTCGCCCATGAAATTAACAATCCGGTTAATTTTATTTACGGCAACTTGACTTATTGCAAGCAGTACATGAAAAATCTGCTGGATTTGCTGCACTTGTATCAAAAGCACTACCCCGAGCCTTGCCCCGAAATTCTCGACAAAAGCGAAGAAATCGATGTTGATTTCATAGCGCCCGATTTGCTGAAAATTCTGTCTTCAATAGAGATGGGAACCGAACGCATCCGCCAAATAGTCCTGTCTCTGCGGAACTTTGCGCGGCACGACGAAGCAGAGATGAAGCTGGTGGACATTCACGAAGGGATTGACAGCACGCTGCTGATTTTGCAGAGCCGCTTGAAGTCAAATGGGCTAATACCGGGAATTGAGGTAATTAAAGACTACGGCAACTTCCCGAAGGTAGAGTGCTATCCCGGGCAGCTAAACCAAGTATTTATGAATATTTTGGCGAATGCGATCGACTCTTTGGAAAATCAGCCCCCACCCAAGACGATCAAAATCTCGACGGCGGTGGTGGCCCCAAACTCGGAGGCTGATGATTCAGGAAAGTCGAGTCCTCAAGTTGTGGTGATTCGGATTCAAGACAGCGGGCCCGGATTGGCCGAAAAAGCTAAATGCCACTTGTTTGACCCTTTCTTTACCACTAAACCTGTGGGCAAGGGTACGGGACTCGGCTTGTCTATCAGCTACCAGATTGTGGTGGAAAAACACGGAGGAAGCTTGAACTGTATCTCGCAACCTGGACAGGGAGCGGATTTCAGTATTGAAATCCCGGTAGCTCGCCCCCGTGCGATCAAAGAATAAACTTGCGGGCGATCGGTTTCAAAAAGATTTTTTAAATTTTATTGTCAAAGTGCTTGACAGATTCCCGTGTCTGGGTGTTAGTATAGTAAATGTTGAGACGTTGGGGCGTCGCCAAGTGGTAAGGCAGCTGGTTTTGGTCCAGCCATTCAGAGGTTCGAATCCTTTCGCCCCAGTTAAATTGTGTCCGGTAAATCAATTGTTTAACTCATCGTTTAGAGTTAGCTAGACAGGCGGGAATCCCGAGCCCATAATCTTTGATTTGGGGTGGGATGAGAGCCGCGCTCCTGTGAGGAGCGATCCTGCCGCGATGTTGGGCCCAGCCAACCAGCATTCTTTGGATGGCGACGAGACGAGCACTCATTGTATTGACACTCTCAGCGCTAAAGCGACTGAGATTCTTAAGATTTCGCAACCTTAATATCCTGATTACTCAGGTTCCCAAACTCACCGCGTTTGCTCTTTGAGCGCGGTGATGTCTTTTGGGCGTTTAGATGACTAGCACTCCCGTTTCGCAGAGTCCCCACGTACTATTTTTAAACCCACATTCCGCACCCCCAACTGGCACATAGGCAGATTGAGGGGGTAAAAGTGAATCATCCGAGACCATCATGAGTA
>NZ_JAUBRH010000082.1:0-23414 GCF_036701775.1 Microcoleus sp. N9_A2
GGAGTTAATTAATCAGGGTGCATCTACCAATTAAGCTTCCTGAGAATTCGAGCGCAATCCGGACAACC
Organism: Microcoleus sp. N9_A2; assembly: GCF_036701775.1. NCBI lineage: Bacteria > Bacillati > Cyanobacteriota > Cyanophyceae > Oscillatoriales > Microcoleaceae > Microcoleus > Microcoleus sp. N9_A2. The sequence goes on from NZ_JAUBRH010000082.1 coordinate 69, forward strand.
TCAAACTTTATTCAGCATCACCGTCGATACCGCAAAAAAAACCCCAAACCAGAATTGGCGGGGAGTTAATTAATCAGGGTGCATCTACCAATTAAGCTTCCTGAGAATTCGAGCGCAATCCGGACAACCTCAAACTTTTTCAGCATCACCGTCGATACCGCCGCAAAAAAAAACCCAAACCAAAAATGGTCGGGAGTTATTTAATCAGGGTGCATCTACTAATTTAGTCTCCTGTCTCACAGCACCTCTTTCAGGACACTTTGGCAGAATTTGGGATAATTTTTTGCTCAGCGTGCGATCGAAAAAAAACCCGGCCAAAATTGGTCGGGAGTTAATTAATCAGGGTGCATCTACCAATTAAGCTTCCTGAGAATTCGAGCGCAATCCGGACAGTCGGAGCAAATTTTTTAAGAGGGCGATCGCTTGCAGCAGAAAATATTCTGTAATTCTTTATTGGCTGCGGGGTGGAAAGTCCGGCAGAATTGGGAGAGGGTTTGGGTGCTTTGAAGGAAAATTATTACCACGTTGACATGACGCTGGATCGGATGATATTTTTCCGTCCTTTTCCGGAGTTGGCCAGGGTGCATTTATGGTCAGCAGAGAAATTCTGTCAAGCTCATCGCTCCCTTGACGGCTCGATCGCGAGCAGTCAAGCTCGAAGGAGGTTTCAATGCCTGCATATTTTCCTATCGGAACAATAAATCCGCCCTGGTCCTTTTCCGGAGTTGGCTAATTACAAAACGCCGATCGCGTCATTGGTTTTCTCACGGGATGGTCTTGGATTTTACATTCTTTATCTATATCAATAGTCCGGACACTTTTTTTATGGCCCAATGGCTTATTCTCGCTTGACTTTTAGGCACAGTAGATAATTAAATCAATGTCACCTCTACCCCTGACTTGCATTTAATTCGACTTTTTTATGATGCTGGCCCTGTAAGGCTTGTAGAATCGTTCCAAAAACTGTCCGGAGTATTGCTATATCACATCTTTAAAAAAATGGTATAACCTGGATTTGGTATGATATCTTTTGCTCATTTATGTTGTTTAAACTTTACGAGTTACAAAAGTAATTATTTTTTGAAGCTCAGAATCTGTATTTTTGAGTTTTAATAACTCAATTTCAAATCCAATGGCTTCCAGTCGAGCGACAATATCTTTACCAAATTCAGTGTAGACCAATGATTTGTCACCATCACCAGCGATATGATATCTTTCTTCCATTAAATGAATATCTCGATCTCCTGAAGTGTCAACACGATATACTGTTTTATGACGCATGGGATCTTGTACTGGAATTGTGAAAATATGATAACCGCCGGATTTTAGTACACGTAAGACTTCTTTAAAAGCTTGCCATGGATGTCGCACATGTTCAAAAATATCGGATGTGACTATCAAGTCAAAGGTCTCATTCAGAAAAGTCAGATTCTCCAGATTTTGACAGTGAATACCAGTTCTAAAATTTCCCAGAGGGACATCTTCCCAATAGTAAGAGGTGTGGTAGTTATTGAGATTTTTAAAATATGCTCTGAATGCTCCAGTTATCCCTGGTTCATAGATACATAGTTTCTGAAAATCAGATTCTTGGCAGAGATGTTTAATGGATGTAGATCTCGCTTTTGAAAATTTTTGCAAGATTGCTTCAGCTTGTCCGCGATAACGCAATGACGCCTTACAATTTTTACAGCGATATCCTTCTCGTAAAAATTGATGGTTTTTGAAAAAAGTTTGCTGCTGACCACATATACTACAAATATCTTGATAGCTATGTTCGGGATAATACTCTTTTTTTAGGGCAGGCTTTTCGTCGCTATTTTGGGGAGTCTTACTATTAAAAATTAATAGATTTTTGACTTGAGGCTCATGTAAATTTTGTTCGAGATGATTTAGAACAAAATAGTTGTTTTTGCTTTGATGAATTTCTGCAAGCGGAATGCCGTTCTTCAAGAGACGGCAATTAGATACATTGCAATACTGAGAACCCGTACTCCCCTGAAGGAGAACACCATATTCCGCGTTGTTTTCAATTAAGGCTTCTATTACAGAAATATGACTAGCATTTGATACTAATACACCTACTTCCTTATTATGATGGAAGTGTCCTGTGACATATGCGCTATTGAGGGGATGTTTGCCTGAACCGCACAGTGCCAAACCACGTTTGCAAGCTGAAATAATGCAATTTGCAACTATATTTGTTAAAGGTGCATAGTTGGAATCAAGCATTACACCATTTCCTGTTGCACTTTCCACCTTCGCTTCAACATAAACACCATGCCCACCATCTAAATGAATGCCAGAGTGCATCTTGTCTAGACCCGAATTATATACGTATGCATCACGAATAATAATATCGCTAGTTCCACTGGTAGAAATACCACTCCATCCAACTGTAGACGATTGAAATTGCCTAATTCGGACTTGAACACATTCATTAAAGTGAGCACCAGTATGTAAAATTCGATCGACTTGAAGGTCGAATAATTCAATATTTATAACCTTTTTAAAATACATAGCATTACAGGTTAGAAGACGTTTATCTTCTGGCAAACGCTGTTGAGTAGAAGCATTACCATAAAAATCTATCTGGCTAATTTTAATATTCTGGTTTCCAGAATGATAATCTAAATTAGTCAGAATATGGCAGTTGCTGTAAGGTTCTAGAACTAAGCGAGTTCTACCATTTTCTGCTCCCTTAAGCCAGATAGAATTTGAGATAAATAGAGCGGTTTTGATCGAGTAATCACCAGGAAGTAATTGAATAACTGCTCCGTCAACTGATGTGTTAATAGCTGCTTGTATAGAATTACCATTTTTTTCCTCAACCAACTGAGTGGTTAGTTTACTCCAGTCAATGTTCGGTTTGTTGTCAAGTGAATTATTATATTTCATGAATTTAATCACTAACTATTAGTTGTTTTATTGGAGGAGCAAGTTGAATGGCGCTCGGCTTTCGGATGGATTGACGGAACGCAGTGAACTCCGGGATGGAGTGAGGTGAACACTGGCGATTAGCGCCGCTGGTTTTGCTTGTAAGGTGGCTTAGGCTCTTCTCTATTTAAGTAGTATAAAAGTCCAACAAATCCTCCTATCAGGACAACTGATCCTACCATAATAGCGGCTAATACTGTTAAACCCGATGAGTATACCATCATAATTAACGCTGCATAAGGAGTGCCCAAAACAATTACACTTCCTAGGATTTTTAAGGGCGTCCACTGAATCTTGACTGTATTGGTATCGTAGGGTTTACCAGTCAGTTTGTAGTGGTCTTTAGCTGCGCCTAAAGGTTGTACGCGCGGTACTATTGGTTTTTGAGGTGGCATCTTATTTAATGTGGTGAAATATAGTGTTGGCATCAATCTCTTCCAGAGATTTCAAGGGAATTCCAGCGCGCTCGATTACTGTCTCTGAAAATAGAGATTTAACAGAAACAGTAACATTAGGAACATTCCATACTCTTTTCAATAGAGCGGGAAAGTCTTCTTTACCAAAGCTCCTGACATGATCGTGCTGACCGAACTGTTTGCTCCTCTGTTCGCCTGTTAAGCTGGGAGATAAATCTTCGATTGTTGTAGCGCCACCAAAGAAAACAGTAAAAAAATGATGACTGTTCTTTTTCATAATCCTATTTAACTCTACTAAAGTATCCTCTACAGAGCAACAAATATGCTCCAATACATGATTGTGAATGATGAGATCGAATAATTCAGAAGGCATTTTTTGCAAGTCCTGACACATATTTATAGGAAATATGTGGCAGTAACGGCTTTTATACCTGAGCGGATCTAAATCGCAGGGATGATAGCGATCGCCCAGCAAAGAATGAAAACGCATAAGTAAAGGTAACTCAGGAGCAAAGTGCAAAACTCGAATTCCTGGTTTGATGATATCGAGCCGTTCCAAAACCATCCACAGCAATCTAGTCCTCTCAACTGAAAGACAGCCGAGACACCGGGCATTCTCGCGTCCGTTAAAAGCCTGAAATTTTACGGATTGACAAATCGGGCAACAAATACTTAAAGTCGCTTCTTTAACTCGATCGGGCTGAAGCATAAAGATTGTCTCCTATTCAATCAAAAGCTATCTATCTCATGGTGAGCGCGCTCAAATACAGCTTTTCTGCTGCCTCGCTCTCGCGGAGATATCGATCGGCTTTTTCCACACTTTCTCTCCCACATACTGCCTTTTGGCTGTCGCATCCGGATCTTTTTGAACAAGCCGGTAATTTTGCATCAATAGACATACAAGTGAAAAGCAAGTCTTGAGCAGGCTGGATGCTTACCCCACAAGATTGTTTGGAGATGTCTAATGTAGGTCGAATTCCCTCAGACGATCGATTGCTTTTGCCTCGAAAACAACCTTCGTTCCTACAAGCAAGTTTTCTCTAGATAAAATCTCCTTTAAATATTTAATGTTATAAGGATCGGTAACAAGCACAATATCGTAGTATTCTTTTCTCTCTCTCAAAAAGTCTTCGAGTTGCAGCAAGCCATACCCTCGCATAACTTCAACTTTTCTAGAAATATCGGCATAAATATCAGTCCAGTTTTCTGTAAAAGTCAGGTCGGTTAAGTAGAGGGTGACAGCGTATCTCAACTTTACCAGTGTTGAGAGGATGCGGTGATTGTAAGCGCAACCCGAGTCCAAATAGGGATGAGGAGCTCGATTGTCGATATAGAGAAGCCGCAGGCGGTTGTCTCTGGAATTAGTGCGAGCAAATAGTATGTTTTTTTGCTCTGACGGATATTGATGCTGAAGCCAGTCTTGATGTTTCTGCTGCAAAATTTTATAGTTTCGCTGCATCAGTGCGATCGCGTGCGCGCTGGAACTAGAATGACTGGAGCTGGCGAACTCGTAGTGAATGAGCGTAACTTTCGGATCGTAGATGACTTTTTTACCCAGTTTCCAAAGCCGGACACAGTAATCTATTTCTTCGCAGTAAGCGGGTTTGTAATCTTCGTCAAAACCGCCCAGTTTTAAAAATAATTCTGTTGGCGTGAGCAAGAACGCAGCAGAACAGTAATCCACCGCACGCTGATACATATATTGAGGTGCGGCGGGAGAATCTCCCCGTCCGTATCCCGAACAGCAACCATCTTGCCAAATGATGCTTCCAGCTTCTTGAAGCGTACCGTCGGGGAAGGTTATTTTGCCGCCCACTGCACCGATATTTTCTGAAGATGTAATGGTTTCTACTGCTGCGGTAATGCTATCTCCTAGAAGTTGGGCATCGTTATTTAGAAATAAAATAAACTCGCCGATCGCAAGTTTACTAGCTTGATTGCAGGCTAGCAAAAAGTGCATATTTTCTGAATTGTGAATAATTTTTGCTCCTTGAATTCTGGATAAAAGTTGTTGCGTTGAATCTGTAGAGCAGTTATCTGCAAGGATGACTTCGTAAGATTTAAAGTTATTCCTTAAAATTGAAGACAAACAGCTTAGAGTCATTTCTGCTCGGTTGTGCAGGACTAAAATAATGCTGACTCTGGGCTGCTTGATGGAGGGGAAGCGGATCGTAGAGCCGGTATCTAAGAAGTTGTCTAGAGCAATTTGATTTAAGGTTTCTAAGGCTTGTTTGGCTCGCTCTAGTTTACAGCTTTTATTAAAGCTGGAGTTAGCAACAACTACCCCCTCGGAGCGAACAGTTTCTAAAGGAGCTAAAAGGTGCTTTAGCTGTGAAACCTCCGCTAGCTCTGGTTTGAGCTGAACCGCTTTACGGTAAGCGTTAGTCGCTGCATCTAACATTCCTTTTCTGGCCAGAGCTTTTCCTAAATCTAAGTATAGTTCTCCTCGATGCGGCGCTAAATCTATAGCTTTATAATAGTTAGTAAGGTCTTCGGAGTTTTGCTGAATTCTGCCGCTATAATGATTTAGCAATAACTCTAAATCTCTTTGAACTTCTTCCTGTACGGCGCTGGCTAACTTTCGATAAAGAATGTTTAGATTTTGCTGGCTTTTGAGAGCGATTGTATAAACCAGTCTTGCTTCTCTCCACAAGCTTTTTGTCACAAATAAATCCCCTAACAATTCGTAGTGTGCCGAAGATGTAGTGTCAAGATTGGCAGATAGTTTAGAGCCGACTATGGCTGGTTCTAACTCATGTTGATTCGGGCAATATTTATTTGGATTTAAAATCTCAATAATTTGCATTTTAAAACTCTATAAACAACTTACCGTCACAAAAAACCTTTAACAAAGATATCCTAATTGATTAGATGCACCAGGTGATCGCTGAGAACAGTGCGAGCGATAGCATCGCACCTAATTCGGCTTTTTGCTGACAAAAGTAATCAGTCTTTGAACCTCGCGGTCTTGTATCTGAGGTTGCAACAGCTCGACTTCGTAGCCGATCTCTTGCAGGCGCTCGACAATATCTTTTCCAAAGTCAGTATATACTAAGGAACGCAGGCTACCGCTCTTATTAACAGAGGGAGCGCTGTGATATCGAGGTTCCATTAAAATTACATCTTTCTCTCCTGAAGTATCAACGCGCTCGACTGTTTTTGAAGGCATTGGATGCTGTACGCGAATAGTAAAAACATGACAGCCACCGGGCTTGAGGATGCGGAAAATTTCTTTAAAAGCATCCCAAGGTCGCCTTACGTGTTCCATGATATCTGATGATACAATCAAATCGAAATGGTTGCTGGGATGAGTCAGGCGTTCTAGGTTTTGACATTGGGTTCCATCTTTATATTGCCCCGGTTCTACGTCCTCCCAATAATAGGAAGCTGCGTAGTTGGTGAACTTGTGAAAATACTTTCTAAACGGCCCGATAATTCCCGGCTCGTAGATATAGAGTTGCTGAAATTCGGGGTCTTGAGATAATACTTCCAGCGTTGAGTGTTTTTGCTTAGAAAAATACTTCAAAATTGCTTGGGCTTGACCCCGGTAGCGCAATGAAGACTTGCATTTTTTGCATTGATACCCTTCTCTGAGCGAGGAGTGATTTTTGATAAAAAGCTGTTCTTCTCCACAAACATCGCAAATTCCTTGATAGCTATTGTCTGAGTTAATTGGCGCGGCAGGTTTGGTTGGTCTAGGTTGAGTATCAGTCAAATTGTTCATGGAAGATACCGATAATTTTACAGGAGTGCTATCCTTACTTGCAGCAATTTTGGCCTGAGTAACGCGCCGGATTTTTAACTGTTTGTTGGGGATTATAGGCACATCTGACAAGCGTTGATTGATGAGATATAGCATATTTTTTACCCGCGATCGCCAGTCGATTTGATCGAGCAGGCGCTGCCGTTTTTGTATTTGATCTGACGGGCGATCGCGCTTCAGGGCAACTTCAATACAGTTAATAAACTCTTGAGGATTGGCAGCGACATAAATGTCGTCGTAAAGTTCGCCAATATTTGAAATTGGAGAGGAAACAATGGGTATGCCTGCGGAGTAATATACATAAAGTTTTAAGGGATTCATGCTCCGCGTTAGCTGATTATCGACATGGGGAATGATTGCTACATCAAAATTGCGGATGAATTTGAGGGCATCATCGTAAACTTTTACGCCCAGCAGGTGCACGTTGTCTAATGTTTCTAGCTCGAAAATTTGAGAATTTCCGTGTGCAGACCCGATAATTACAAAATTCCAGTCTTTTTTGGCGTTGGCAATAAACTTGAGAAGAGCGAGATCGATGCGATCGGAAAGATTGCCAACATAACCAATAATCGGGCCTTTTAAGGCGGCAAGTTCAGGTGGCTTTGAGCAGATGCTTTCAGCTTCAAATAATTCACCCCCATTCGGAATCACAGTAATGTCAGAATTCAAATCGCTGAAAGCGTCGCGGACTGGTTCGCAGTTCGTGAAAATAACATCTGCTCGTTCAATAATCTGCTGATAATTTTTCGTTAACTGCGCGGCATAGGAAGGCTTGATATCCCATTTTCGCTGGTCGTCAATCAAATCAGCAACAACAAACTCGAATTGCAACTCTTCCAGCAGATCTGGAAACTCAAAACAAACCGGACACACCCAGGCGATCGTCTCTCCTTCAAGCCCAGATTCTGCGATGACTTGTCTGACAAAATCGGGATAGTCGGTTTTCTTTTGCAAGTTGCGTCCTAAGAAGCTTTCCTCAACGCGATCATCCCCATAAATAAACGTCCGTTTGATAATTTTTGACGTATCTTTCAGTCCGAGAAACCGTTCCACCGTATTGGTAAACACTAAATTACCTTGGTGGAATTTGGCTCGCGAGCCGTGTTGTACTTGCTCGTGCAATTTCCGCAGCGAAATCGGTGCATCGAAATGAATAATTTTGTTCACCCGATCGCTCTGGGCCAAGTATTTAAGAACCATATCCTGACGGCGGCCGTAAATGTCTGAGTCGTTCTGCTTCCAAAAGAACAGGATATTCAACGGCTGACTCAAGTGGAGCGAACTTACATCGGGAGTGGGTTTTACTGTTTCGTTACCCAGGTTTTCTGAAGTAATAACCGGAAGTTCGACTCCAGACTCGGCAGCAACTAGTTCGAAAACATCGGAGAACAATTGAGGCCAGGGCTGGGATTTTTTTTTCGCCCAATCGAAGGCCGCTCGAATCCGCTCTGCATTGACGCCGTAGCTGAATTCACTTAGGAAATAAAACCGTCTGTGGCGATCGGGTAAAGACGCTTTACTGTCTAAATTAATTAAATTTTTGATGGCTGATTCCAGCCGCTCGTCATCGACAGCCACAGTACACTTTGCTGCGATGATATCTGCTAATGGGGGTACGTCCGTTATTAGAACGGGTACGTTCATAGCGATCGCATCGGTTAACTTTGCAGGAATTTGATATTCCGAAATCGGGGAATTCGGATCTTGTAAAATGCAGATCAGATCCGCCATCGACACCAGTTCAGGAAGCCTTTCCCAAGGCTGGTTTTTGTGAAAGTCTATCCTTGCCTTTTTGTACGCAGCAAATCGAGCGGAAACCCGCTTGTCATTAATCGTGCCGATAATGCACAAAACCAAGCGGGGATCGTTAATTTTTTCCAAGGCCTCGGCAATGCGAAAAATTCCCTTGTGGGGACGGGGAGTACCGAGGAACAGAACGACTTTATCCCGATCGCCGTAACCGAATTCTGCCCGAATTGCGGTTCGATCGTACAGTGTAGGATCGAAAACTTTTTCATCGCGAGCGTGTCTGACAATCAAGCCGCCGTAGCGCTGCTGCAACGCTACGTTCGATACAGTTAAAGCATCCGCTAAGGGAATCAGATTTTCACAAAAGCGCGTCCAAATTTCGCTGTAAGGTTTTTGTCCTTCCGGGCTGTCAATCTGCTGTATCAGTTCTGTCCATGAAGCTTCTGTTTCGTTTTTAAAGAAAGAAAGTTCGCAGTCGTCGATATCGAGAATCAGGGGACATTGGCTGTAATACTTGATGAGCATACCGATAAACAAGCTGGGAAAACGCGCTTTACCTACGTAAACTAAGTCGTATTTTTGAGCCTGGGCGAGTTCCTTACAGCCTCTGACAAACTCCTTAAAACTATCAGCAATAAAGGTGCGATTTTTGATGCCGGCGTTTTGCAGCGGAGGCCAGAGTTCTTGACCGTAAAACGGGAAGATCGGGCCAATTAATTCAACATCGAAATCCCTCTTTACCATGTCCGCTAGCAAAAAGGCTCTACCTACGGGATTGTGGCTCATATCCCAAGAAACAACAGCTACTTTGGGTTTTGACTGAGATACTCCACCCTTCTCAGAAACGGGCAAGATGCTAGTAAAGCTAGAAAGTTTATTTCCAGTTTCTAAACCTAATTTACCGCTGGTTAATTGAGTTTTAAGCGTCGAATCTTCTCTCAAAGCTTTCAGCCTGCATTCTGCTGCTTCCTCGCGCTGTCCGATTTGTTCTAAAACTTCTGCTAACTTTAAATAAACCGTGCCCGATCGCGGATTGAGGGCGATCGCCCTGCGGTAGGCATCGATGGCTTTTTGCACTTCCCCTTTTCCCTGCCAAACTGTCCCCAATCCTGCGTGCAGTTCGGGTTCGTTTGGTGCAATTTCCAAAGCCTTAGTATAGCTTTCGATATCCGTTGGATCGCGCTCTATCGCCTGACGGTAGTAACTGAGGGCTAAATTTAAATTTGACTTGACTCGATAGTGCAAGGCATCGTTTAACTTTTCTTCTACCAGGGGCAAATCAGGCTGAAGTTGAAGCGCGAAGCGATAAGCAACAACCGCTTCATCCCACTTTTGCTGCTGCACTAAAACTTCTCCCAAATTGTAGTGTGACCAAGAAAAATTCGGGTTGAGTTCGATCGCCTTTTCGTAGGCCTCCGCTGCCTCCTTCCATTGCTCTCGATCCCGCAGCATATCTCCTAAATTGTTGTACGACCAACAAAATTTGGGGTTCAACTCAATAGCCAAATTATAAGCAGCGATCGCCTCCTCTAACCTTCCTTGTCCTTGCCAAATATCCCCCAAATTGTGGTGAACTTCCCACAAATCCGGCTGAATCTCAATAGCTTTTCGATAAACTGTTACCGCTTCATCCAACTGCTTTATTTTAACAAGAGCCTCCCCTAGACTTTGGTAAATCTCGGCCGCTTGATAATCAATCTCTAGAGCTTTGCGATAAGAGGCGATCGCCTTATCCCACTCCCCCTTTTTAGCCCAAGCTTTCCCTAAACTGTAGAGAGGTTTAGCAGCATTGAGATTAGTAGTCATAACACTGCGGTCAAAATTGTTTGTTCGCTGTTTTTCCAGTGCCTGAGATACCGATAATTCGCTTGTTAAAATAATTGCTTTTGGATTCGCTCCGTCACAATCATAAATTTCTACACCCGATGGATTAGAGGACGGATTAGTGAGGGGAAATGGAATAATATTAGATTGGTTACTCATACCCTATACCTGTTGTAATTTTAGAGATTAAATCCTTTGAATTTAGTTTTCTTTCTGCCTAGTAAGTATCCGGAAATTTGCTAAACTTTGCTCAGTTCAATGGCGCGGTTGTAAGCCTCGATCGCCTCATCAATCTCGCCTTTTTCTTGCAAAGCATCCCCTAACTTTTGATGAACCTCCCAGATATCCGGTTTCAATTCAATAGTTTTTTCATAACATCCGATCGCCTCATCTAACTGACCCCAACTGTCCAAAGCATCCCCCAAACTTTGATAAGCTTGAACCAAATTGGGATTTAACTCGATCGCTCTCCGATAACACGCGATCGCATCTTCGCGCCTATCTAGACTTGCCCAAGCTTTCCCCAAACCGTAATGAGGTGCATCGAAACTTGGGTTCAGATCGATCGCTTGTCGGTAAGCCGCGATCGCCTCTTCGCACTGTCCCATCACGCTCAAAACCTCCCCTAAATTGTGATAAGCATCCGCATAACTCGGCTGCAACTGAATCGCCCGCCGGTAACACGAAATAGCCCGATCCAACTGACCCAGTTCTAACAAAGTATTGCCCAGAGTAAAGTGTTCATCAGGCTTTGCCCAATTGATATCAAGAGTGAGAGCTTCATACCAGCATTCTGCCCCTGCTTGCGGCTGACCAGACTGCAAAAATACCCTCGCTAAATTTCGGTAAGGCGATGCTAAATTTGGTTTAATTTTAATTGCTTTTTGGTAACACTCAATTGACTTTTGCCACTGTTTCTGCTGAGCATAAATACTGCCTAAATTAGCATAAACTTCAGCAAAATCTGGCTCGATTTCCAGGGCTTGAGCGTACCAATACCTCGCCGCCTCTGCTTTGCCCATAGCTTGGGTAGCATTCCCCGCAATCTTGTAGGCAAATGCTGCATTCGGTTGGATTTCAATAGCTCGCTTGCACTCCGCGATCGCCTCTTCAAATTTCCCCTGGGCATAATAAGCTTCGGCTTGTTTAATGTATGTTTCTGCACTGACAGAATTGAAGCTCGTCACAGGTTTGCCGCTGTTACTACTACCGCTATCAAGTACGGATAATGTTAAACTTTCGGCAGATTTTGAATGACCGTTATTCAGATTATTTGCTGGTGCCGCAGAAGCGATCGCATCCCCAACTTCCACAGCGGCAGCAGGTTTGTGAGTGTTTCGATCGCCCTTTACCCGCGTCGCAGGGGCAACAGTATCACTTGCTAAATGGTCGGCTACCAAACCACTATTGTTAAGTGCCGCGGCTTTCTCCAAACAGACAGCAGCTTCATGTAATTTTCCTTGCTTTTTTAACCCTATCGCCAGATTTTGGTAAGCAGCAGTTAAGTTTGGATTTAACTCGATCGCGCGGCGGTAACACGCGATCGCATAAGTAATTTGACCTTGCTTAAACAAAAGGTTGCCCAATTTAAAATGCTGATCTGGCGATACCTTTTCCGGTTCCAAAGAATAAGCCTCGTACCAGCACTCGTTTGCCTCTTCCTGTTTGCCCTGCTGCCTCCACACCCTAGCCAAATTCCGGTAAGCTGGTGCTAAATTCGGTTGAATAGCAATCGCTCTTTGGTAGCAAGCAATTGCCGGCAATAGCTGTTTTTCCATAGCATACAAAGTGCCAAGATTTACGTAAATATCTGCCTCGTTAGAATTAATTTGGACGGCTTTTTTATAGCACTCGATCGCCTCTTCTATATTCCCTTGCACTTGCAAAATCTTGCCCCACAGTTTGTAAGCAGCCAGGGCATCCGGTTTAATTCCAATAGTTCGCTTGCACTCAGCAATAGCCAGATCGAATTGTTTTTGAGCGCAATAAGATTCTGCCCGCTGAATGCAGTTATCCGCCGTATCCTGCCTCCGAAAATCTGTCGCAAAACCGCTGTCAACAACCGTCACCTGCGGCGAAATATCAGCCGAGTTTGGAACAGTCGGTGCAGAATTTGCCGGATGGGCGATCGTATTTAACAGTTGCGGTACACCAGGAATTGTTGGCTGCTGCTGCAACTGTACGCGAGGTTTTTCAGCGGAGATTGTGGAATCGAGTTGCAAGGAATTAGCTGGAATATTTGCCGGAAAAGTAGATGTTTGGGGATTATGAGCTAACTCAGTTCTTTGGTTCAAACTCATCACAACTGTCTTAGACAAATCCGCCGAAATATCAGCCTGATTCTCTCGGTTTATGCGATAGTTAGCAACTTCTTCCTGCAACTTTCTTTGAGCTTTTAGAGCATTTCCTAACTGTTGGTAAGCCTGGTTAAAATTGGGGTTTAGCTCGATCGCGTGGCAGTAACAGCGTATAGCCTGCGTTACCTGATTCTGCCTCAAAAAATTATCGCCCAATTGGATGTGTTCTTCAGGTGTTGCTTTGGCAGGTTCCAGAGAATACGCTTTAAACCAGCACTCGTCAGCCTCCGGTAGCTGCCCCATTTGTGCCCACACCCGAGCTAAATTTCGGTAAGTTGATGCTAAATTCGGCTGAAGGGCGATCGCCTTTTGGTAAAATGCGATCGCCGATTGCCACTGCTGTTCCTGAGCATAAAGCGTCCCCAAATTAGTATAAGCTTCAGCAAAATCAGGATCGATTTCAATAGCCTTAGCGTAGCAGTTTTTTGCTTCATCTACCTTGCCTTGAGCTTGCCTAGCATTACCCCAAATTTTATAAACCCTCGCATCTGGTTTAACTTGGATAACTCGCTGGCAAGCAGTCGCCGCCTGCTCAAATTTCCTTTGAGCATAAAACGATTCTGCACCTTGAATGTAGACTTCAATATCATCAGGGTTTAAAGCTAAAACACCTGGAATGTTATTGTGAGTAATTACTGTATTTTTCATCGGCACAGATGTTGACTTTTGGTAACAAACTAAAGCCAGATTCCAATTTTTTTCTTGAGCGTACAGAGTTGCAAGGTTAGTATAAACTTCGGGAAAATTTGGCTGAAGTTCCAGAGCTTTTGTGTACCACTGCTTTGCCTTAGCTGAATTTCCTTGTACTTCACTGATCTTGCCCAAAGTTTTGTAAGCTGGTGCAAAATCAGGTGTGTGTTTCAGGGCTTGCTCGCAAGCAGCTACAGCATCACCTAACTTGCCTTGTTCTAAATAAAATTCTGCCCGTTTTTGGAAATAATCTGCTGATTCTTGGTTCATAATAGCGCTAGGTTTTTTAAAGTTGTCGAGCGAAATGAAATTTACTGCATTTTTTGAGGGAATGAAATTAATCTTCCCCATCATTTTTTTGAGACAATTCAAATTTACTAAAATATCTTCAGTCAATGGATTTTGATACATTAACTCTCGGATTGGCTGGCACTCAAAACTCTCTCCTGTTACGTAATAATGTTCTAAATTTAGCTGCTGACCGATCGCCCAATAGTAATGCCTGATATAATTCGGAGATGTCAGCTCAATTACCTTGGTTCCGGGAGAACAGAAGATAATATTTGTTAGACCACTGCCGTGCGGCGCAACAATTACTTTGGCACGAGCAAATAAAGATATTTGCTCCTGAAAAGTCATAGATTCTAGTAGCACTGGCACAAAGCCAAATCCGCTTAAAAAATCTATTACTTTCTCTTCATTGATGACTCGTCGGTAGCTGCATTTGCTGCGGCTGATATAAATGCGTTCTGGGTAAGAATTTTTGCGATCGCTGGCGAAGGTTTTTTGGAGTGTATGAGATTTTTCCCTTGAAAAAACTCGCCTCAAAAACTCAAGCCCCTGGGTTGACAGCCAGCCCAAATATCCGGCAAAAGAGGGAACAATTAACTTTTTGGCTTGAATGTAAGGATGACGATCGCTCTCGATAATTTTATATTCAGGAATTCCCAATGCTTTCAGGGTTTCTCGCTGAAAAGGCTGCTGGCAGCTATTAACCAAAAACCAATCTATCTCTTCCAGATTTACCCCCCAACGGTGCAGAATTTCAATCCGGGGCAAGATATCCACCATCCAGTGAAAATAGACATTTCCCGAAAGTCCGGCCAATACGGCCACCGTACCGTCTATCTTTTCTAAAGGCGGCAATTCTTCCGGTTGTAACTTCAAAAACCTGTGCTGAGTAGAATGTTGATTTTCGCATCCCGGCAACTCGCCCGGATATTCGCGGGAAAGTTCGGCTAAAAGCCGATCGCCAGAATCGATAATAGCAATAGCATTGCAAATCATCCAAGAATTTTTCTGCGGTACAATCCAAGCCCGCCCGTTTGGGAGCGAAGTCACAAAGGTTTCCGGCGACTCAACACCAGTTTTCCGAGGCCCATCGCAAGAATATACGCCATCACCTAAATGCACAGGCTCAAACTGTCTGAAAATCCGCCTGAGACACCGCTGACAATCTAAACCCTGACATTCCAATTTCGGCTGTTCATTCCTATTAACAACGGAGGGGTATTTTATGCTTTTTAAGTCAGAGTCGGAGTCCGACAGGGGTTGAAACTCCTGGCGGGCTGAGGGAGAATGAATCAACTTCTGCTGTTGTTTCACTACAGCCTGCAACGGCTCGGAAACATCAGAGCGATCGCCCGTAATTGCCAGCACCAAGCGGTAAATTACAATCGCTGCCGAAAATCGTTGCTGCTGACTCAAGCAATCAGCCAGTCGCAAGTAAATATCCGCATTCTTAGGTTGAATTTGTAAACCTTTTTGATAATAGCTTTCCGCTTGTTTGTACCCGCCATACTCGAATAAGGCGTTTCCCAAATGGAAGTAACTCTCTGCTAAATTCAGGAGCAAGGAGGAAGGATGAAGGAGATTTTTAGCAAGACGAGAAATGGCGAAACCAAAGCCGTCCTTTCCTTGAAGTTGCCTGAGAAATCGGACACAGGCTATTTGAGATCGATCGAGTTCATTAAGTTCTTGTACGGAAGTCAACCGCATCTCTACGTGCCGGCAAAAACCCTCAACAAACTCGCTTTGCAGAGCAATAGCATTTTGGAAACATAGCATTGCCTCAGCTAATTTGCCTTGTGCCATCAGGGAAACAGCCCGATCGCCGTATGCCGAAACCCGATCGGGCTGTTTGCTAATTACCAGCTCAAAACATTCTCCAGCAAAAGTATGCAGCCCCAATTGTTGGAATGCTTTCCCCAAATTGTAACGGGTAACAACTAACTCTGGCTGCAACTCGATCGCCCGGCGGTAAAGGGCGATCGCTTCCTCTGGCTTCCGGATCTCTAATAGAACAATACCTAAATTATTGTACAGAGCCGCATCATCGGGCGCAACAGCTATTCCCGCTTGAAAAACTGCAATTGCTCGATCAAATTTGCCCTCCTGGGCCAGAATGCAGCCCCAATTGCTATAGGCATTTACCGCGTAGGGCAAAAGTGCTTTTTCAGAGCTTTTTTTGCAGCAGGATATCGCTTGCTGGTAACTGTCAATTGCGGCTTCTATTTTTCCTTGCTCTTGAAAAACAGTGCCTGTATTGTAGAGACTTTTAACATTTAAATTGGCATTTTGTTCGATAGCTTCGGTGCTGATCATAGTTAAATTACTAATTTCGATCGGAAACAGTCTTTCTGAGCCGTTTCGCGCGGTGAATTTTTGTTGTCGGGCAGCCGAGCACCCTTCTCGTAATGTTTAAATTATAGGAATGGTAGATATACCGTAGATCTGGTTAAAATTTAGATAATTTCAAAGTTGTTTGACCCAATATTCAGGTTAGAACCGACTTGGGCGACGATCGATATTTGACCGTTTTGATTGCGGTAGTACAGCGAACCGTCAACCGGGTTGTAGACGACATTAGCCGCGCCGGCTGCCCCCGGAACGTTGGGATTGAAATTGGGGTCGGTAATAAATTGGTTGCCAGCTAGATTGCCCGGTATCAAAGCATTAAACACAGCTCCATCAAGCTGAATTTTATCTTCTGTAGGATTAAAATCTGTCAGGGTATCCATATTATCGGCTCCGACAAACTCAAAGCGGAATGTATCCGCCCCTGCACCACCTGTGAGGGTGTCATTTCCTCTGTTGCCAGAAAGAATATCGTTGCCGGCACCGCCTTCTACGATGTCATTGCCTTTACCGCCGAACAAAATATCGTTTCCTTCGCCGCCCCTCACGGTGTCATTTCCTAAGTTGCCACTTACAAAGTCATCTCCGGGGCCGCCCTCAGCCACATCATCGCCTTTACCGCCGAACAAAGCATCATTTCCTTCGCCGCCGGAGACAAGATCGTTGCCCTCACCGCCGAAAAGGTTGTCCTTGCCCAGGCCGCCGTTTATGGTGTCGTTGCCAAGGTCGCCAAACAGGAAGTCATCATCAGCACCGCCGTCAACGAAATCATCACCTTTACCTGCAAACACAGTATCGGGGCTGTCGCCACTGCTGATGGTATCGCCTCCTTGATTGCCAAAAAGAACGTCCTCGCCAGGGCCACCTTCAACCAAATCATCGCCTTTACCGGCGAAGACAGTATCATTTCCGTCGCCGCCTCTCAAGGTGTCATTGCCATCTCGAGCAAACATGATGTCATTGCCGCCAAGACCGGCAACTTCATCGTTACCAGAACCTAGAATGATTTCATCCGAACCGGTGCCGCCGTTAATCTTGTTTGGTGTATCCGGCGAGCCTTGGATAATTAGACCGCCAAGAGCGTTCGGTTGAACGCTTAGGGGTTGAGTGGGATTTGTTATTTGGGACATAGCCAGTTATCTCGAATGGGGGGATATCTATCGGGAGTCTTTAGATATCTGGTGAAATTTACTAGCTAAAATCCTAATTTCCGGAATGGTTGTCTATGAAATTAATCAAAAAAAAACAAATAATTTGTTTGATTTTTATTTTTTTGTAAAATACTTATTTAACCGGAACTATTTAACTATCCATACGTCTTTAATTCCCAACTATTTTCGGTGAACCAGAGTTGCACTAGCTTGGTCTGTCGGAACTAGCAAGACTTCGCTAATATTGACGTGGGGCGATCGCGTGGCGCAAAAATATACTACATCGGCTACATCATCCGCCGTCAAAGGTGTAAGTCCTTGATAGACATTCTTGGCCTTGTCTGAATCGCCGTGAAACCGGACATTACTAAATTCTGTTTCCACCAAACCGGGTTCTATTTCCGTTACCCGCACCGCTGTTCCCAAAAGGTCTTGTTTCAACCCATCAGAAATCGCTCTCACCGCTGCTTTAGAAGCGCAATAAACACTACCTTTCGGGTAAGCTTGGCGGCCTGCTATTGAGCCGATATTCACTACGTGGCCGCGGCCTCGGCTCACCATTCCCGGTACGATGTAGCGAGTCATGTAAAGCAAGCCTTTCACATTGGTATCAATCATTTCTTCCCAATCTTGAAAGTTGCCTTCGTGCAGTTTGTCTAAACCGCGGCTCAATCCGGCATTGTTAATCAGAATATCGATGTTTTTCCACGCATCGGGAAGCGCAGTTATCGCCGATTCGACTTCAGGGCGATCGCGCACGTCCAATTCTAGCAAGTAAATCTCGTTCATCGATGCGACGGATTTTGTTTCTACAAGTTCCTTTGCCAGTCGATCGAGCTTTTCAAGACGGCGGGCTGCTAAAATTAGTTTGGCTCCACCTTTGGCGAATATCTTGGCACAGGCTGCTCCGATACCGCTACTCGCACCTGTAATGAAAACAATTTGGTTTTGGAGAGAAATCATTTTTTGTCCGTTGTCAGTTGTCAGTTGTCAGTTGGCTGTTGACTGTTGGCTGTTGACTGTTGGCTGTTGACTGTTGACTGTTGACTGTTGACTGTTGTCATTGTTTATTTGTTAGTTTTGTTATTTGTTAGTTGTTATTTGCTAGATCCTTTATCGCTATAGTGAGGTATGTTTAATTCCTTTAATGAGATTTTTTTATCTTCAAATATGTATCTCGTGTGACTAATAACCGCTATACCACTTACTAATCACCACTTACTAATCACCAATCACCAATCACCCATTGCCCATGCCCCATGCCCCATGCCCCATGCCCATAACACCTATTTTATTACTTGACAACCCGCAATCGCACACTAACCGTTGCAATTCCGCCTTGTCGCATCAAAACTGCGGAAACCCACCGATTTTCGGGCGTAGCCGGAGCTTTACCTACTTTAAAAATTCCCCCGGAATTTAGCAACTCCAGCTCGACTTCTGAGGGATTAAAAAAGGTTTTTTCGGTAATGGGTTCCTCCAAAACAGTCCCTATTAAAATATCATCCCCGATCGGCTCTCGCACAATGGCATCAAAATGGTACTCTTCCCCCACTTTCACTTGCTCCGGAAAATTTACTTGAATTGTGGGAGGATTTTGACCAGAAGTAAGCTGAGTTTGTTCTGCTAAAATCTCTTGCTTAACTATTTTTTCACCTTCAAAACGCTGCTGGGAACGGATGGTAGCTTTGAGAGTTAATTCTCTGCCATCCTTTTTTTGAGTGCCGGCAATTGTAGTTATGGTTTCTGCGAGAATCGCGCTACCTTCGGTTTTCCAAGATTTGATCTCGGTGCGGTAATTTAAACTCGGATATCGATCCCAGAGTTGGGTGAGGGCTTTTTCCATGCTTTGGCTGTTTAAGCCGTCAGAATGAGTAAAATTCTGGCTGTAAAATGCCATTACTGCTTTGACATCGCGCCGGTTGGCTGCTGCGTCAATTTCTGTTAGCAGTTTGGTGAGTGGGGCTGGGGCATTGGCTGGGGTTTGGACGATCGCCTGGGGAGTCGCTGCGATCGCACTGATCGCTCTTACTGCACTCGGATGCAGCACGCCAGCACTTACGGCTGTTAAACATAACAACATTTGAGCGATCGACTGCCCGCCGTTAAAGCCAAATACGATCGGGCGTTGGCGCAGCCCGCCCCTACGGGGGCTGCGCCAACGAAGAGGATCGGCTTTTTCGTTCCGACGGCTGCAAAAATACTGAGATACACTTGGCACTAAATTCAACAAATTACGCATTAGATGATACTTTGGTTATTTGTCAGGGGTCGCGGCACGGGCAATTGTTCGCCTGCAACGAAAACTGACAACGGAAGGAGGGACACGGCACAATCTAATTTTAGATGGCTGATTGAAAATTGGCTGAAACTGCCGGAATAATAAGCATAATAATCTAAAACCTCTAATCTAAAATCGATCGACCTGTGGAACTTGTAAAAGAGACAAATACCTTGACAAAAAACCCCGTCCGGTTGTTGATTGCAGCTAGCGGCACTGGAGGACATCTATTTCCGGCGATCGCCACCGCCGCCGAGTTGGCCGACTGTCACATCGAATGGCTGGGAGTCCCAGACCGCATGGAAACGCAGTTAGTTTCATCGCTTTACCCCCTCCACACGATCGCCGTCGAAGGCTTTCAGCAGCGATTTGGACTCGGTACAGCGCGCATTTTGGGCGGACTCGTCGGCTCCATCCTCAAGGTGCGAAAGTTGCTCAAAGAAGGAAATTTTCAGGGAGTGTTTACTACCGGCGGTTACATCGCAGCACCGGCAATTTTGGCAGCCCGTTCTTTAGGTTTGCCGGTAATTCTCCACGAATCTAACGCAATTCCTGGGAAGGTGACGCGGTGGTTTAGTCCTTTTTGCACTGCTGTGGCGATCGGATTTGCAGCAGCAGCCAAGCATTTACCCCGCGCGAAAACCGTGGTTGCTGGTACGCCGGTGCGATCGCAATTCCTCGCCCCTCAACCTCTAAAGTTACCAATTCCTGACAGCGTACCTGTAATTTTAGTCATGGGCGGCTCTCAAGGTGCTGTCGCAGTCAATCAGTTAGTGCGCGAGTGTGCACCGGCTTGGTTTGAGGCCGGTGCTTGGGTAGTTCACCTCACCGGAAATAATGACCCGGATGCTGATAGTTTGAAGCACGAGCAATATTTGTCAATGCCATTTTACGACAATGTGGCGAGTTTGTTGCAGCGGGCAAATTTAGCAATTAGTCGATCGGGCGCTAGTGCTCTGACAGAATTAGCTGTTACTGGAGTACCTTCTATTTTAATTCCTTTTCCTTACGCCGCTGACGACCACCAAAGATTTAATGCCGAAGTATTTGCCGCATCAGGAGCAGCCGCAGTATTCCGTCAAAGCGAACTCACAGCAGAAGTATTGCAAAGCAAAGTGCTGTATCTGTTAAAAGATTCCGAATATTTGGCCAAAATGTCTCAAGCTGCTGCTCACTTAGCGGTGACAGACAGTACGGAACGTTTGGCAAATTTGGTCAGAGAATTGTTGAGTCGGTAGCGCAAATTTGACATCGCTACTAATTTATACCATTTGTCAAAACTTATGCAACAGTATTCGTAGTTCTATAGCATTTATAAAAAAGTTTACTACAACAAAAATGTTAGTTTTATTCACATGATCCCGCGATATAACAGGTGCGTCGCTATTGGATTGTCGCTCTTTTTTGAGGATTCTCGATGGCGACGCACCTTACGGCTTTGATTTAAAAGAAAACCGCAGATGAACGCTTCGGAAGGCAGATAATGTCAAGATAATTTGCGAATTAATGCAATTCAAGTCTTGAGTCCGCGAAGGCGGACTTCGTTTGTATAGTTGCGGTTTCAACCGCCGAGTTTTATGAAATCTTGGTTCTTGTTTCTTGGCGTTGATTTGCCTTAAACTGCTTCTTCACAATTGAGTTGAGTCTTGAAGTATTCCTGAAGCGATTGATGAGTAATTGTACCGCTATTTTGAGCGGCAAGTTTCCAGGGATATTCTTCTTGCGTCATGTTGCGTAACTTCCATGCAGCAAACTGCCCAAACACTGAGTAAACTTCATCAAGCAGGCTCTTGGTTTTTTCGTCATAAATCGAAAAGTCTATATCTTCAGGACATGGAATTGCACCAGCACCATACTTTTTATAGTGACGGTATAAATCAGGAACAACCGGCCCGTGAGTCCATGCTTCTATCGCTTCAGGAAATAGCGGTTCGTCGTACAAAGCTAAATGAAAGCCTTGAGCATAGTAAAGCAATTTCTGAAGCTTGAGATTAGATATCAGATCGCCAGCATCTTCACTTACCTGAGCCAAAAAGTATTTGGCTGCATCATCACAACTCAGCATAACTTACTTAGTTATCATTAAACGGCTTATTTCCATGATACTAGATGCGATCGCCCTAGGCGACATTCAGCTTCACAAAATCAACCACCGACGCTAAGCCATCCTTCGTCTTCAAGTTAGTAAAAACAAAAGGTTTCTCCCCGCGCATCTTTTTAGCATCCCGTTCCATCACTGCCAAATCTGCACCCACAAAAGGCGCGAGGTCTATCTTATTAATCACTAATAAATCCGATTTAGTAATTCCCGGCCCGCCCTTGCGCGGAATTTTATCCCCCGCAGCGACATCGATTACATAAATTGTCAAATCTACTAACTCTGGGCTAAAAGTTGCCGCCAAATTGTCGCCGCCGCTTTCGACAAAGACTAAATCTAAATCAGTGAATTTGTGTTCTAACTCTTCTATAGCTACCAAGTTGATCGAAGCATCTTCGCGGATGGCTGTATGGGGACAGCCGCCGGTTTCTACGCCCAAAATGCGATCGCTCTCCAAAGCTTGACTCCGAACCAAAAACTGTGCATCTTCCTGAGTATAGATATCATTAGTAACCACAGCAATCTGATACTCTTGACGCAGCGCCTTACACAAAGCATCAAGCAAAGCAGTTTTTCCCGAACCAACCGGGCCAGCAATTCCTACACGAAAAGCACTCATATCGATTTTAGATTTTAGATTTTAGATTTTAGATTTTCTGATTTTTAACTGCGAAACAACCGAGTGTACTGAGTTTCGTGCGCCATGCTAGCCAGTCCCAATCCCCAACTGCAACTAGCAAGATCATCATCTTCTAATTGTAAAACTTCTCGCGCCGTAGAGTTAATTTGAGAATGCAAATCTAACAGCAACTGCTGGCCTGCAGTTTGACCCAAAGGAATCAGTTTCACGCCCGCACTCGCCAAATTTGCAGCCCAACTGTACAAATATCCTAACACGGCCGCTTCCTCTTCAATCTGCCAGTTGGCCGCCGCTATCCCAAAGCCGATCGCAAAATTGCACTGATTGCCGCCAACTTCCACCAAATCTTTTACAATAGTTGTTAAACCCGAAACAACGGGCGATTCCCTGCGGGATAGCTTCGCTTCACGCAAATCCAGCAACAACCGCGTCAAAGTCCGTCCCATCTGCCAACTTTGCAAGCGCAACTCTTCACTTTCCTTAGCAGCAGTCGCCCAAGCATTCCAGTAACTCAAAGCCCTCAAATCCCCAATTTTTGCCGCCCTCAAAGCCCGTATCGCCACAGCAGCCTCTACTCGCACCGCCCCGAATTCCAACGAATTTTCTAACCAATTCCTCAAACTAATCTCGCTGTCGATCGCACCGGCTTCTACCAGACTTTCGATTCCCTCAGAATAACTATAAGCTCCCACAGGTGCAAAAGCTAGCTGCAACAAACATAAAAGTTGATTGTTGACTGTTGACTGTTGACTGTTGACTGTTGACTGTTGACTGTTGACTGTTGACTGTTGACTGTTGACTGTTGA